>DAOMFR010000034.1:47791-49361 GCA_035429885.1 Blastocatellia bacterium | reverse complement strand
TCAGCGACACGCAAATCACAGCCACTGTGCCAAGCGGCGCGACAACCGGCGTAATCACTGTCAGCGAACCCAATTGCAACGACGCGCAATCAACCAGCACATTTACTGTCACGCAGCCTTCCGGACGCATCGTGCGCGTCGTGTGCGGTTCCGCAGTTTTGGGCGGCACGCTGTCTGTGCCGGTTGAACTGGTTTCGCAAGGTGACGAAAACGCGCTGGGATTCAGCCTGACATTCGATCCGGCGGTGCTGAGCAATCCGCAAGCGGCCAAAGGCAGCGATGCCAGCAGCGCGGCGCTCAACACCAATTCCAATCAAGTAGCGCAAGGAAGATTCGGCATCGCACTGGCACTGCCAACTGGGCAAAGTTTCACTGCCGGGGTGCGGCAGATTGCCGTGGTCACGTTCACCGTTTCGGCGACGACCGCGGCAACTTCGACTACTCTCGCATTTGGCGATGCGCCAATTTTGCGGCGTGTGTCCGATGCCAACGCGCAGGTGTTGACGGCGACTTATCAATCCGACACGTGCGGGGCAATTGCGATCTTGCGCGGATACGAAGCCGACGTCACACCGCGCCCCAACGGCAAAAACGATGGCACGGTTTCGATCAACGATTGGGTGATGATCGGACGATTCGCCGCCGCATTGGATACGCCCGCCGTAGGCAGCGAATTTCAACGTGCCGATTGCGCTCCGCGCAACACCAAAGGCGACGGCATCATCGCCGTGGATGATTGGGTGCAAGCCGGACGCTATTACGCGGCTCTGGACGCCGTGCAAACGATTGGCGGCCCTTCCGCTCCATCGCAATTTCGGACAGCCGAATTTGCGTTCCAGAACCTGAACCCAGCTCCAACGAATTCCAGCGTTCCTGTCCGCACTCCACGATTTGGAATCCGCAACCAACAACGCGTGTTGCGCGCAGTCAACGCCACATTGGTTCGCGGGCAAACCGGCACGCTAAGCATTGAAATGGATTCGCTGGGCAATGAAAACGCCGTGGGATTCAGCCTGAATTTCGACCCGACCGTGTTGACGTATGTGTCCGCCGCCACAGGCAGCGCTGCCTCCAACGCCTTCCTGATCATCAACAACAGCCAGGTCGCGAGCGGCAAACTGGGATTGGCTGTTGCCCAACCCGCTGGAGAAAAATTCGCCACCGGAACGCGGCAAGTGGCGACGGTGCGTTTTACCGTTGCGGCTAACGCAGCGGCATCTACGGCAATCAGTTTTGGCGACCAGCCCGTGAAGCGGCAGATTGCCGACGTCAATGCGCTGACGTTGACGGCAACCTATGCTGACGGTTCCCTGACACTGGCCAATTCTGTTGCGTGCGTGTCGGCTGCCAGCTTCCGCGCCGCTGACGTTGCCAGCGAAGCCATCATCGCCGCGTTTGGCGTGAATATGGCCACCGCAACCTTGCAAGCCAACACAGTTCCTTTGCCGACGCAATTGGCAGGAACGACAGTCACGATCAAAGACAGTTTGGGGGTGGAAAGGTTGGCCCCGCTCTTTTTCGTTTCGGCAACTCAGATCAATTACCAGATGCCTCCGGGAACTGCCGCCGG
>DAOMFR010000034.1:41884-47691 GCA_035429885.1 Blastocatellia bacterium | reverse complement strand
CTCGATGGTAAAATCGCGAACACGGTCAGGCTCAACGTTCGGTAGGTAAAATCTGGTATCAACTTGATGTCGGGAACAACATCAGCAGCGGGCAACGGGACAAAGGAAAAAGAAAGCGAATCTACGCTGAAAAGACTTTGCCCCGTTGTTCCGTTGTCTCTTTGAACTGAGAGGTTGAATTTTCAACTGATATTCGAAACCAGCGAATTTCACCGCAAGACCTCAGCGAAGAGTAATGCGGGCACCATCCGCAATCTGGTTGTTGGGATGAACAATAACTTCAGTTCCTTCGCTTAGTCCCTGAATCACTTCGACATCAAACGCGGTGCGGTGGCCGATTTCGACCTTGCGTGTTCGCGCTTGGCCTTGGCTCGTAACAAACACGCTCCAGTTCTGGCCATCGCGAAACAACGCGCTGGCCGGAGCACGCAACACATTGGCCGATTCCCACAACACCAATCGAGCTTCCACACGATACCCGTCACCTAACGACCCAGGATCATCCACGAAATCCGCAACGACGTTGACGCGTTGTTCTTCGACGCCGAGTGCCGACACTTTGGTAAAGCCGGACGGTTCGATCAATCGAACGCGCGCCTGTAACGATTTGTCGCCGCCCCAGCCTTCGATCAAGACCTTCGCGCCCGGCGTAATTTTCACGGCGTCAGTCGAAAGCACATCAATCACGATTTCCAGGGTTGTGTTGCTCAGTTCCACCAGCGGAGTCCCCGCCATCACCACGCGTTCGTTTTCTTCTGCAACCCGCAACACGCGACCAGCAACCGGAGCGCGCACGATCACCGTTGCCGTTTTTCCACTTGGCCCCGATTGTTCGACGGCGATCAGAGCGGCTTTAGCGACTTCCACATCGGACGCGGCGGCGGCGCTGCGAAAGCGGGCAGCATCCAGTTGCTGGCGGCAGGTTTGTTCGGCGTTGCGAGCACGTTCAAATTCCTGGCTGGAAACGTCGCCGGTTTCAATTAATTTTTCGGCCCGCGCAAATTCCCGCCGGGCTTGTTCGCAATCGGCGCGGGCATGTTCAACCACAGCGTTGGCTTCATTTCGTAACTGTTCGGCAGCGGCAACGCGCCCTTTGGCTTCGGCAAGCTGGCGAGGGTCGAGCGGCGTCAGCGGCAACGGATCAATGCGCGCAACAATTTCGTCGCGTGCGACGGTGTTGCCGCGCTTCAATTCAATGCGAGCGAGTTTGCCCGTCACCGGAGCCGCCACGACAAAACGATCTCGCACGCGAGTTTTGCCTTCGGCGTCAATTGTCACCTGCAACGATCCGCGTTCGACGCGCGCCACTTCCACACGGATCGGCGTGGGCCGCAACGCTACTGTGACGGCAACCACTGCCGCGCCCACAATCAGAATCATGCCCGCGATTCGCAGGATTTTCTTCATAACCTCACTCCCTTGTTTTCAACACTTCGATCAGGTCCAGACGGCGCAAGCGTCTGACGACCAACAACGCGGAAAGCATCGCCGCCAAAACGACAATCAACGAAGCACGAATCAACGTTTGCCCGCTGATGACCAGTGGCAATCGCATCAACTCCGTATCAATCGCCCAGGTAATCAACCACGACAACAGATACCCAAACACCCAGCCGATTGGAATCGCCAGCAGCGTCAACAACGCCTGTTCGCCGAGCAGCATCACGCCCACTTCGCGTTGCGTAAATCCGAGCACGCGCAAGCTGGCCAATTCGCGCCCACGTTCTGAAAGCGCGATGCGCGCGCCGTTGTACACGACTCCAAACGCGATGACGCAGGCAAAAAAGATCAGGATTGCGGTCGAAGTTCCCATGGTTCTGGCGAGGGTTTGGTTGAAATTTTCCAGCAACGCGCCGGGAATAATGACGCTTCTGACAGCCGGAGTTTTTTTGAGGTTGGCGTACAAGGCTGGCAGCGAGGCTTCGTCCACCATCAAGTGCAGCCCCGAAATGGTTTGGCCTTCGCGCATCAAACGATTCAGCGCGGCCAGATCCATGTAAGCCGACATCCCTATCAAATCATCAACGGTTCCGGCAACCGGCACGTGCCGAACAAGCCGCTCGCCTTCCAGGACTTCCACCGTCAACACATCGCCGGGTTTGACCCCCAACGATTCGGCCAGCTTTTTCGTCAACAGCACGCCTTCTGATGGCAAGTTCGTCACGCGATAATCCATGTCAACCACGCGCCATAACTCCGCGCCACGTTCCAATCCGGTCAGCGCCAACCGCCGCCAGCGATGTCCAAACCGCAACCGTGCCGGAACAAAGCGATGGGCTTCCACGCGTGTAACGCCCGGCAGATGCCCCACTTCGTACCGCACGCCAGCCGGTCTGGGTTCGTTAAACACGACCGAAACATCTTCGCGATACACGGAGCGAAACATCACATCTACCACGCGGGCGATGGCGTCGTCGTATAGAAAAAATCCCGTCACCAGCAACGCCACTGCCAGCGAAATGCCAAACGTCGTCAACAGAGCTTTCACAGGTCGCCGGGCCAGATTGCGCACGATGATGCGCGTCGCTGGCGAAAGAAAACCAGCCAGCCCGAATCGTTCGATGAACCCGGCGCGAAAGCGCGCGGGCGGTTCCGGACGCATCGCTTCTGCTGGCGGCAGCTTCACGGCCCGCCAAACCGCTGCCAATGCTCCGGCGGTTGCCGAAACCAGACTGATCAAGACAGCGGTTAACACGACGTTGGTGCCCGCTTCGTATCGCAGTACCGGAAAGCGGAAAAATTCTGTGTACAGCGAAGTGATGCTGTACCCAAACCACCACCCCGCCGCCAGTCCCAACGCAACGCCGCCGATCAACGCGGCATAGGCCAGTTTCAGATAATGCCAGCCAATCGCGAAATTGCTGTACCCGAAAGCCTTCAGCACAGCAATCTGTTCGCGCTGCGTCGCCACCAGGCGCGATAAGACCAGATGAAGCAGAAAGGCTGTGACTCCCAGAAACACTCCGGGAACAAAAGTGCTGGTCACTTTCAGTTCGGCAATTTCGTTGGTGATGAAATGGTTTGACGTTTGATCTTCGCGTCCGTACGCGCCTAGGCCGCCATAATTGTCCAGCAATGCGTCCAGCTTTTCGATGATGTCGGATTCAACCGCACCCGGAGCCAACGATACGGCTACGTCATTGAATGCGCCTTCCATATTGAAGGCCGGACCCAGCGCGTCGCGGCTCATCCACAGCACGCCGAAACGGCGACTGTCGGGAAACATTTCGCCTCCGCCAATTTCGTACACATATTCCGGCGAAAGCGTTACGCCGACGATGCGCAACCGTTGCCAGCGGCCATTGATGATTGCCGTCAACGTATCGCCCGGGTTCAGGTTGTTTGCGGCAGAAAATGCGCCGCTGATCATTACTTCATCGCGCTTGCCGGGTTCGATGTACCGCCCGTTGACGATGTGCAGGTCGTTCAACATCGGCATCCTTTTTTCCGGGATGGAAACGATGCGGCCTCGCGCCGGTTCGGCGACGCCGGGGACATCCAATGTGACATTGGCAACGATGCGTGTTTGCGCCGAAGCAATTCCGGGAATGGCGGCAATTCGGTGGCTGAGCGTTTCGGGCGCGCGTTTGACTTGAGCGAACACGTCGGCAAAGCGGTATTGCCGGTAATACGCCGCCTGGGAATCCAGCAACGAATGATACGTGCTGCGCATTGCCACAAACGCCGCAATGCCGCAGGCAACGACAAGCGCAACTGCAACAACCTGCCCGCGCAGATGAATCACATCTCGGATCAGTTTGCGATTCAGCGAAGTCATCGCTTCATTCCAACAGCCGGCTCATCAGCCGGCGTTTCACCAATTCCACCAACACCAGATACGTCCCCGTCATCACCACCAGAAACACAAAAAACGACAGCGGCAGCGGCGTGAATTTCAACCACACAGCCAGCGGAGTGAATGGAATGACGATGGCGCACAGCACAACCGTCAATGTTGTCATCGCCAGCGTCCGACTGGGTCGGCTGCGAAAAGGATTGCCTGCTGTGCGAATGATGAAAATCACCAGCGTTTGCGTCGCCAGCGATTCAACAAACCATCCGGTGTGGAAAAACTGCTCAGATGCGTGAAAGACTCGCAGCAGTATGTAAAACGTCAGAAAGTCATACACCGAACTGATCGGCCCGATGTACAGCATGAATTGGCGAATCAATCCCACATCCCAGCGGTGCGGTTTGCGGATGAAGGAACGATCCACTTTGTCCGTGGGAATGGCGACTTGCGCCAGGTCGTAAAGAAAATTGTTCAGCAGAATCTGCACTGGCAGCATTGGCAGAAACGGCAGAAACACAGAAGCTCCGGCCATGCTGAACATATTGCCGAAGTTGGAACTGGTTCCCATCAGCAAATACTTCATGACGTTGCCGAACGCCTTGCGGCCTTCGATGATGCCCTGGTGCAACACGGGCAGGCTTTGTTCCAGCAGGATGATTTCCGCCGCGTCGCGCGCCACGTCAGTTCCGGTGGCAACGGAAATCCCGACGTCTGCCGTATGCAACGAAGGCGCGTCGTTGATGCCGTCACCCAGATATCCAACCACGTGGCCGCGTTGTTTGAGCGCTTGAATGACGCGATTTTTCTGCACGGGCGAAACACGAGCGAACACCGTCGTCTGTTCGGCGACGTGGCCAAGCGCGGCATCGGTCATTCGTTCCACTTCATCGCCCAGCACAATTCGTTCGACGTTCAATCCGACTTCCGCGCAAACGTGGCGCGTGACCAGTTCGTTGTCGCCGGTCAGGATTTTCACCTGGACGCCGTCGCGTTTCAGCGCGCGCAGCGCCGAAGCCGCCGTCGGCAACGGATGATCGGCAAAGGTCAAAAATCCCGCCAATACCATTCGCGTTTCTTCGTCTTTGCGGTAAGCGGTTTGTTGCGCGACCGGCGCATACGCCACCGCCAGCAACCGCTGCCCTTTCGCGCTGAGCTCGTGAAAAACCGCTTCGCAAGCGACGCGCGCGGCCGCATCGAGCGGCAAGCAACGTTCGCCGACTTCATATTCCGTGCAAACCGCCAGCACGCTTTCGGGCGCGCCTTTGGTAATCAACAAGCGCGAATCGTCACGCCGGACGACTACCGAAACGCGCCGCCGTTCAAAGTCGAATGGGATTTCGTCCAGCTTTTCGTACCCGCGAACGTCCGGGTGGTCGTGAATCAGAATGGCTTCGTCGAGCGGATTGGCCGCCCGATGTTTGATCGCCCGGTTCAACGGATGGCTGACTCCGGTTTCAAAGAGACTATTCAAGTAAGCCAGCACGAAAGCGCGTTCGGAAATCTCGCCCAACGGATTCAGGTGTTGATCCAGTTTCATTTCACCGCTGGTCAGTGTGCCAGTTTTGTCGCTGCATAAAATGTCTATGCTGCCGAAGTTTTGAATCGCGGCCAAATGTTTGACGATTACTTTTTTGCGTGCCATGCGCATTGCGCCGCGTCCCAGCGTGACGGTGGTAATCATCGGCAAAAATTCCGGCGTCAACCCAACCGCCAGCGCAATGGCAAACAACAACGATTCAAACGTATTTCGATGCATCGCTGCATTGACCAGAAACACGAACAGCACCAGAAAGACGACAATGCGCGCAATCAACAATCCGAACTGGCGAGTGCCGCGCTCGAATTCCGTTTCGGGAGCTTTTTCCGCCAATCGTTCGGCGATCTTGCCAAACGCGGTCGCCGTCCCTGTAGCCAGCACTTCCGCCGTCGCCGTTCCGCTGACCACCGAAGTTCCCAGAAACACAACGTCGCGCACATCGGCCGGATTCAGGTCGCCAGCAGAAAACGCCGCCTG
>DAOMFR010000034.1:10044-41784 GCA_035429885.1 Blastocatellia bacterium | reverse complement strand
GCAATTGCGGCGTTATGAGTGATGACGGCAGTGGTTGTTCCCAATTCGCGGTTGATGCGTTCCAACACCTCCAGCACCAGTTTGCCCGTGGCGTAATCGAGCGCGCCGGTCGGTTCGTCGCACAGCAACACATCGGGACGTTTGGCAATGGCGCGTGCAATCGCCACGCGCTGCTGTTCGCCGCCCGACAGTTGCGCCGGAAAATGATGCAACCGATCTCCCAAGCCCACCATTCGCAACGCTTCTTCGGCAGACATTGGATGTTCGGCAACCTCAATGACAAGCTGCACATTTTCCAGCGCAGTCAAGCTGGGAATCAGGTTGTAAAACTGAAATACAAAGCCGACGTGTTCTCGTCGAAATCGCGTCAGCCCTCGGTCATCAGCGGCTGTCAGATTGTGATCCAGAAAATGGACTTCGCCGCTGGTCGGCACATCCAACCCGCCCAGAATGTTCAACAAGGTGGATTTGCCTCCGCCGGACGGCCCCAGAATCACGACAAACTCCCCGCGATACAAATCCAGATCAACAGCGCGTAGCGCATGCACTTCCACTTCTCCCATTTGATAGACCTTGGAAATCCCATGCACGTGAAAAACGGCGTCCCTCGGCTCAACAAGGCTTTCTGGCGAGCACTTGCCGCTGTCGTTTGCTGATTTTTTAATGACTGCTGAAACAACCATAACACCTGATCAGGGCAAGAGATGTACCGCTCCAGTCCAACGCGAAGTCGTTGAATTTCAAGGCTTCGTACGTGTCAGCAGCAGGAATTCGCCAGCAACTGCGCAAACTCACACACACGCTTGGGGAAAAGCCACCGTCTAGGCAGGGATTCAGCACGACAATTTCTGCGTCTTGATCTATCGCCGAGCTTGAAGGAAGATGCCCATCTGGTAAGAAACCTCCTCAACACTATGAATCAAGAAACCAATAAGACTCTGGTAGCAGTAATCATGGGCAGCAAATCTGACTGGGAAACCATGCGTCACGCGGACGAAGTGCTGACTCAGTTTGGCGTCCAGCACGAATGCCGGATTGTGTCGGCTCATCGAACTCCGGCGTTGATGGCGGAATTTGCCGCCCAAGCAGAAGCGCGCGGCATCGAAGTCATCATTGCCGGCGCGGGCGGCGCAGCGCATTTGCCTGGAATGGTCGCCGCTCAGACGTTAGTTCCTGTGCTGGGCGTGCCGGTCGAAAGCCATGCGTTAAAAGGACAGGACTCGCTGCTTTCGATTGTGCAAATGCCTGGCGGCATTCCCGTCGGAACGCTGGCCATTGGCAAAGCCGGAGCAACAAACGCTGCATTATTGGCTGTGGCAATCCTGTCCAATTCGCGCCCTGAATTGCGCGAGCGATTGCGCCAGTTTCGCGAAGAGCAAACCAGCAAAGTATTAAGCGACAAACTTCCTCTCTGAGTTCGCAGTTTGCGATTCACGATGGCTGTGAACTGCGAACGGCGAACTGCAAACTTTTATGAGTATTCTTCCCGGATCAGTCATCGGCGTGTTGGGCAGCGGCCAGCTTGGCCGTATGTTTGCGATCTCAGCGCGACGAATGGGGTATCGCGTCCACACATTTTCACCGGAAACCGACACCCCCACAGGACAAGTCGCCGATGTCGAAATCAAAGCGCATTACGATGATTTGAACGCCGTTCGAGGATTTGCGTCGGCGGTGGATGTCGTGACCTTTGAATTTGAAAACGTCCCTTCCGCCACCGCCGCAGCCGCAGCCGAGCGCGCTCCGGTACGCCCCGACGGTCAGATTCTGCACACGACGCAAAACCGGCTGCGCGAAAAAACCTTTCTCAGCCGGCACGGCTTTCCCGTCACACCATTCAAGCCAATCCAGACCATCGAAGATTTACGCGCAGGTTTGGCCGAATTCGGCTACCCGGCAATTTTGAAAACGGCTGGTTTCGGTTACGACGGCAAAGGCCAGGTGAAAATCAAAGCTCCGTCCGGTACTGAAGATGTCGCTGAAGCTGCGTTGGCCATCGCCGGCAAACAGGAATTGGTGCTGGAAGCATTTGTGGATTTCGACCGCGAACTTTCTGTCGTTGCCGCGCGCGGAGTGGATGGCAGTTTTGCGCATTGGGGAGCCATCGAAAACCAGCACAGCAATCACATTTTGGATGTTTCCATTGCCCCTGCGAATGTGCCGCCGGAAATCACTGCGGAAGCGGTCGCCATCACGCGCGGAGTGTTGGAACAACTAGGCGTCGTCGGGGTTATGTGCGTTGAATTCTTTCTGACACGGCAAGGCAAATTGCTGATCAACGAATTGGCGCCGCGCCCGCACAATTCCGGGCACTTGACCTTTGACGCTTGTGTCACCAGCCAGTTTGAACAGCAATTGCGCGCTGTGTGCGGATTGCCGCTGGGGTCGACAGAGTTTTTGCGCCCGGCGGCGATGGCGAACTTGCTGGGCGATTTGTGGGAACACGGCGAACCGAACTGGATGGCGGCTTGTGCCCTGCCGGAAATCAAATTGCACCTGTATGGCAAAATGGTTCCGAAACCCGGTCGCAAAATGGGTCATCTGACCGCAATGGCTGTTACCGCGGACGAAGCGGCAAAGCAGGTTCGAGCAGCGCGTGCAGCGTTAACGACTTAGCGCACGCTGGAATCCCTGCGTCGCATTTGTTTCTATGACAGAACAAACTTTTCCTCTCTCAACAATTACCATGCCTGCCTTGTTCATCGGTCATGGAAGTCCCATGAACGCCATCGAAGACAATGAATTCAGCCAGGCCTGGGCCGAAGTGGGTACGTCTCTTCCCCGCCCCGAAGCCATTTTGTGCATTTCTGCTCACTGGCAAACCATTGGCACTGCCGTGACGGCGATGGAACAGCCCAAAACCATTCACGATTTTTACGGCTTTCCCCAACGCCTGTTCGACGTGCAATATCCCGCGCCCGGTTCGCCGGAACTGGCGCGCCTGGTGCAACAAACGATTCGCTCCACGCCGGTTCAACTTGACCACAAATGGGGCTTGGACCACGGCGCGTGGTCGGTGTTGTGCCAGATGTTTCCGTCAGCAGACATTCCGGTCATTCAGCTCAGCCTGGATCAACACAAAGCGCCGGAGTTTCATTATGAACTCGGAAAAGAACTGCGTGCGTTACGCCGCCAGGGCGTGTTGATCGTCGCCAGCGGCAACATCGTCCACAACTTGCGAATGCTGGCGTGGCGCGATGAAGCCTACGATTGGGCGGTGGAATTCGACGAACAGATCAAGCAGGCAATTCTGGCTGGCGATCATCAGGCAGTCATCAACTTCGACCGACTGAGAGAACTTGCCCGGCTGGCGGTTCCGTCGGATGAACACTTTTTGCCGTTGCTATATGTGCTGGCGTGTCAGGAAAACGAAGCGGTCAGCTTCTTGACGGAAAAGGTGACGCTGGGAGCGATTTCGATGCGATCGGTGCGGGTAGGCTAAAGGCCAGGAGCGTTCGACAGGATTTACAAGATTCACAGGATGGAACACGAATCCTGTTCATCCTGTAAATCCTGTCTGATTTTCAGTTTGTGTGCGGATGCTGCAAGTAATGCTGGCGGAGCAAATCCTTGCCGTAATCATTTCCGTTCGGAGTCCGCACCACTGTGTGAATATGTTCGTGGTTGGGTTTGCGCGGGTCAGGAGCCAGGTGTCGCAAATTCGCCGGAGTCTGATGATCGAATTCCACCAGAATCACCGGGCTATGCACGCGGTAGTAAAAGACACTGTCCTTTTCCGTTTCGCCAATCCAGGCAAACCACGTGTTATCCAGATGCTGGCGCACTTCGCTCATTTTCACTTTGGCGTGGCCGTCGTCCATGTTGCTGATGTACTGATTGACCAAATCCAGCAACTGCTCTTTTTGTTTGGCAGTCAATTCGGAACCGCGAATGCCTTTGTATTCCAACACTACATTGTCTTTGTAGGCTTCGCCGACGTTGTTGTTCGCCGTTTTTGCCATTTGAATAATCGCCTTCTTCCGCTGGTCTGCGGATAGGGCGTTAATCATCGCCAGGCCTTTGTTCTGCTCCTCCTGCAAAATCGTGGTGCCTTTGTACTTGCCGGAAGTCGCCGTCACCGGTTCTGATCCCCAAAACGCCGGAGACATCACCACCTGATCGCCCAACACAAAGTAATTGATAATCAGGTGATGCCCATCGAGTTGCCATCCCCACGGTTCCTTGTCCGAAGGCTTGCCCATGACTGTGAAGTAATACCGGCCATCACCATATTGGTCGAAGTCATTGTTGTTCAATTCGCCCAGGGTGTAATTGAGCTTCATGATGTCCTGCGACAGTTTCAAACCTTTGGCGCTGAGCGCGGCGCGCATCAATCCCAGCGCGGCAGTTTTCTGAGCATCGGTCATATCAATGAATCCCGTGCCCTGGCGCACATAAAAATGCTGGTTCATCCATTTGCGCCACTCGTCATCGTTCACGGTGAACAAAGTCTTTGTCTTTTGCTCCGGCGTCAGCGCAGCCAAAAACGCGTCCGCCGCCTTGCGCACCGGCGCCGTCGAAACGCCTGTGGATTTGATGGAATACAGGCCAGGAAGCACATTACCGTCCGCCGTCACACCTTTGAACGGTTGCGCCAAGCCTGCCTTTTCCGCTTCGATGGAGCGCTGTTTGAACTGCGCGAGACGTTCGCTGGGCGAAGGTTGTTGCGAAAAGGATTTCCAACCCAATCCCGCGACTGCCATCAATACCGCAAAACCGCCCGTTATTAGAATGCGTGGTCTCGAAAAGCTGTTTGTCATTTGAAGGTCTCCAAACCGGGAGCGCGGACGTCCCTGTCCGCATGACTGGAACACGGACGTCCTCGTCCGCAATTCAATCGTGCGGACAGGGACGTCCGCGCTCCAGTTGTTACGCTAATTGTTTGCGAATGGGCAATTCGCGAATGCGCTTGCCAGTCGCCGCAAAGATCGCGTTGGTCAGCGCGGGCAACATCGGCGGAACGCCGGGTTCGCCCACACCCGCAGGCGGTTCGTTGCTGTCCACCAGATGGACGTGCGTCATCACAGGAGATTCCTGAATGCGCGGCACCAGATAATCATGGAAGTTCGATTGCGCGATGGCTCCGTCTTTGGCGGTGATTTCGCTCATCATCGCGATGCCTGCGCCAAAGGTTAAAGCGCCCTCAAACTGCGAACGCACGCGGTCAGGGTTAATGATGCGGCCAGCGTCGGCGGCGATGTGAACTTCAGGAATCCGCAGCTTGCCAGCGTTGTCCACTTCGACTTCGACGACGGCGGCAATGTAACTGTAAAAGCTCCAATGCGCTGCAATGCCCAGAGCGCGGCCTTTGGTGGCTTTGCGTTTTGCCCAGTTGGATTTTTCCGCCGCCAGTTCGATCACGCGACGCAACCGCGCCGTGTCGAGCGGGAATTTTTTCGAGCGCGGATCGTTCTGTCCCAAATCAATCTGGCGATCTTTGCCGAGCAAATCCAGCAGGTATTCGACGCGATCCCGATTCGCCAGCGCAGCCAATTCATCCGCAAACGAATGCACGCCGAATGCGTGGTAGATGTTGCACACCGAACGCAACCAGCCGATGCGCACGTGCGCTTTGGCCGGGCCGTTTTCCGCGCGATGGTTTGCGATGTCAAAGGGCAGATTCGTCCAGCCCATGCCGAGTTCAAATCCCTGGCCGGTGTTGGCCATCGGGCTGAACATCGCGCCAATCGAAGGAAACGCGCTGCGTTGCAACCACGCCGTTGGGCGGCCTTTGTCATCCACGCGCGCTTTCAAATACATCGCTGCAACCGCGTGGTAGTAATCGAATTTGATGTCGTCTTCGCGCGTCCAGGTGACTTTGACCGGCTTGCCGACCTGTTTCGACAACAGCGCAGCTTCGGCCACGTAATCCGGTTTGGATTTGCGCCCAAATCCTCCGCCCAGCAGCGTGACATGGCATTCGACGTTGTCTTTGTTGATTCCCAGAGCCGCAGCAACAGTGTCCTGCACGGCTTGCGGATTTTGTGTCGCGGTGTGGATGACGACTTTGCCGTCTTTGAAATCGGCCACTGCCGCCGGAGTTTCCATCGGAGCGTGCGACAAATGCGGCACGTAATATTCGGCTTCGTGAATCTTGCCACCTTTGGCGAATTCAGCGTCAACGTCGCCGATGTTGCGCGCAGCCTTCTGCGGTTTGCGCACCGTTTCCAGCAACGCTTGTTTGTATTTTGCCGAATCGTAGCTGGCGTTTTCGCCCGCTTCCCATTCGATCTTCAGTTTTTCGCGGCCTTTTTTCGCAGCCCATGTGCTGTTGGCAATGACCGCCACGCCGCCCAGCGGTTTGAATCCATACGGCGGAGTCAAATGAGCCAGCGTCACAACTTTCTGCACACCTTTGACGGCCAAGGCTTCTTTGTCGTCAACGCTCTTCAGCTTGCCGCCGTAAACCGGCGCGCGTTCGATGGAGGCGTGAACCATTCCCGGCATTTTGGCGTCAATGCCGAACGTGCCTTTGCCTGAAACGATGTCGCCGATGTCCACAGTCGGCATCGCTTTGCCGATGTAGCGAAACTCAGCAGGCGTTTTCAGCTTCAGATCGGCTTTGTTCGGAGCAGTCAGTTTCGCTGCAGCCGCCGCCAACTCACCGTAACCCAATTTCTTTCCGCTGGTGTGAACGACCTGATGGTTTTGCGCTTTGCACTCGCTCGCGGGGACTCCCCATTTTGCGGCAGCAGCGGCAACCAGCATATGCCGCGCCGTTGCGCCGGCTTCGCGGAAGGTGTCGTAAAAATCACGGATCGAACACGAACCGTCCGTGTTTTGATCGCCATACTTTTTATCGCCGATGGCCTGTTCCAGCTTGACGCGTTTCCAATCGGCTTCGAGTTCATCGGCCAACACGGTCGGCAACACGCTGCGAATGCCCGTGCCCATTTCTGACCGGTGAATGACGATCAATACCGTTCCATCCGTTTCAATCCCCAGATACACATTGGGATTCCACGCGGCCTTTTCGGCTTTGGTCAGCGGCGCAGCCAGCGCCTCTTCCGGCATCAACCGGGCGGCCAACACAAACGCTCCGGCAGAAAACATTCCGCCTAAAAATGTGCGACGAGTCACGACTTCAATGCGATTCATTATTCCGCACCTCCTTTGGCAGCTTTCGGAGCGGCAGCAGGTTTTGCCGCAGGAGCCGCAGCAGGCTTGGCATTCGCGGCAACTTTGATCGCTTCGCGAATGCGCTGATAGGTTCCGCAGCGGCAAATGTTGCCTTTCATCGCGGCGTCAATGTCGGCATCCGTGGGTTTGGGTTTTGATTTCAGCAACGCCGCCGCCTGCATGATTTGCCCGGTCTGGCAGTATCCGCATTGCGGAGCATTGACCTGTTTCCACGCCTGTTGCACCGGATGCGTGCCCGTGGCGCTTAACCCTTCGATGGTCGTCACAGATTTGCCCGCCAGACTTTGCATCTGGGTTTGGCAACTGCGCACCGCCGCGCCATTGACGTGGACGGTGCAGGCTCCGCACAGCCCTTCGCCGCAGCCATACTTGGTGCCCGTCAATTCGATGTCGTCGCGCAGATACCACAACAGCGGCATCTCAGGATCGCCGTCGAACTGACGAGCGGTCCCGTTCACTTTGAATGTGATCATTGTTAATATCTCCTGGAGTTTTCAGGTTTTCAGTAAAACGTTGCGTTCGATGGATGGGCACATTATGCACGCCGGACTGGTTTCGCCAATAGCTGAGAAGAGCCTTTTGGATGCCAAACCTGGGACAAATTGCCGCGAGTTTGCGACAAAACTCCACAGCCAAGGCCCACCAATTGGTTTGATATCAGGTCACAAGTGAAAACAGATCCAGCGAAACGCGGGGCGAAGGCTCTCTTTATAGAAATGCGCTTCTTAAACGATTCCCGGATTCAACCCTTTGCCGAAGAATTGCCCAAATAACACCGGAACCGGCACCAAATATCCCTGTTATCCGTGCTGGCATACCGTTTGCGATCCACCCGCGGAACATACTGAACAAACAATATGAATATGAATCATAAAGCGCTGAATCATTCTTCACCTCATCTCACCCCGTTTCAACGGCTGAGGTCAACCCTTCGACTGGACGTTCAAGATTACGTCCTAATCGTGATTTACACGGTTTTTATTGGCTTGTTGATGTTAGCAGTACCGCTGGCGGCTCAGGCATTGGTCAACACCATTGCGGCGGGAGTGATGGTGCAACCGTTGGTAGTGCTGACGTTTGGCGTGTTCGGGGCGCTGTTATTTGCCGGCGTGTTGCGACTGTTAAAACTGTCGCTGCTGGAAAAGCTGCAACAGCGAGTGTTCGCGCGAATCTGTCTGCAATTGACAGATCACCTGCCGCGGATTCAACACGACGTGCTGAGCCGAGAATATTCGCCGCAACTGGCCAATCGCGTGTTTGAGTTGGTCACAATTCAAAAAGCCCTGGCCAAAATCTTGCTCGATGGCCCGGGCGCGGTGCTGCAAGTGCTGATCGCATTGTTGCTGATGTCTTTTTATAGTCCGTATTTATTGGCTTTTGCATTGTTCCTAATCCTGTTTGTGGCGTTTGTCATTGGCGTGTTAGGCATTGGCGGGCTGAGCACCAGCATTCAGGAGTCGTATAGCAAATACCACATGGCCGATTGGTTGGAAGAATTAGCGAGATGCCAGCGAAGTTTCAAGATGAATGCCGCGCCTCATTTCGCTCTTGAAAGAGCCGACTCGCTGATTGTGGCTTACATCAAGGCACGAGCCAGGCATTTTCGAATTTTGTTTCGCCAAGCATTCGGAGATTCGCTGTTCCGCGCGGTTGCCAGTGCCGGCGTGCTGGCCATTGGCGGATGGCTGGTGATCAACCGCCAGATGACACTGGGGCAGATAGTCGCGTCTGAAATTGTCATTGTCGGCGCATTGCAGGGCCTGGAAAAGGTGATACGTCTGCTGGAAACCGGATACGATTTGCTGACTGGCGTGGACAAGGTGGGGCATTTGATGGATTTGCCAGTTGAACGAGCTAAAGGGCGTGAATTGAAACAAAGCCCCGACGGAGCTAGCGTGGTTTGTCGCAAAGTCCGCTTTTCATATGAGGGGCGCGGAGAAACGCTTTCCAGTTTGGACTTGATCATCAATCCGGGCGAACATGCCAGTCTGATTGGCAAAAGCGGAGTCGGCAAATCCACGTTGGTGGCGTTGCTGTGCGGGTTGCAGGAAGCGAATCAAGGACTGGTGCAAATCAATGGCATGGATGTGCGTGATGTGCATCCAGAAAGTTTGCGACGGTCGGTCGGGCTGGTCAGCGATGCCAACGAAGTTTTCGCTGGAACCATTGAAGACAACATTTTGCTGGGTCACGAAGAAATGGCCAACGAAGATTTGCAATGGGCCATTGAATTCGCTCAATTAACTGACGACCTGACCCGATTGCCTCACGGATTACAAACTCACTTGATCAGCGAAGGCCGTAATTTATCGCGCGGTCAGGTTCAGCGGCTGATGATTGCCCGCGCAGTGGTGACGCGTCCGCAGTTATTGATTCTGGACGAGGGATTCACCGGCGTGGATGAAGACGACAAGTTGAAAATTCTGGAAAACCTGTTTGCTCCTGAGCATAACTGGACGATCATCAACGTTTCGCATGACCCGGAAATCGTCGCGCGCTCCCGAACCGTTCACGTTATGGCGTCAGGCAAAATTGTCGAATCAGGTTCGCCATCCGAACTGATGAGATTGCGCAATAGCGAATTCATCAAACTCTTTCCCAGCCTTGGGCTGCGCGAAATCAAATAATTCTCTGTAATCTAAATTTTGAAGTTATGACAGCGTTAAAGATGGAAAAAGCCAGGGTCTTGGAATTGGCCTCAAAAAAATCGCATTCAGCGAAACAGGTCGAACTGCGTTCACTGGAATTGATCAAAACTCCGCACCGATTTCGCACTGTGGCTTTGGCAGTGTTGGTGTTGTTGGTGCTATTGGCGCTTTGTTTGATTTTTGTTCCGTGGCAACAATCGGTCACCGGATATGGCCGCGTGATTGTGTTTTCACCGATGGATCGCCCGCAAAATATCGAAGCGCAAATCCCAGGCAGATTGACCCGGTGGAATGTGGTGGAAGGCCAAAACGTCAAAGCCGGCGACGTGTTGGCGGAAATCCAGGACATTGATTCAAAGTTTTTGGCCGATGACCAGGTTGCCCGACTGCAATCGCAACGCGACTTTATGCAAAGCGGATTGGTGCAATCCGCTTTGCGTGAATCGGCGCTGGGCAATCAGCTTGGTGATTTGGATAAATCACGTAATGCGGCCATTCCGTCAGCCGAACAACGCGTGCGCCAAGCCGGGGATCGGCTGAAAGTCGCCGAACAAAATGTCGAACAGGCGCGTCAGACGGTCACGACCTCTGAGCTGAATCTGAAACGATTGCAGGAATTGTTCGAAAAAGGACTGCGCTCCAAACGCGATTTGGAGTTGGCGGAATTGGACATCGTGACAGCCCGAACACGGTTGGAGAGCATGCTGGCGGCGCTGGAAGTCGCCAACAAGGATTTGCAACTGGCACGCTTGGACAAAGACCGCGTCATCAATGACACCTCCGCACAGTTAAACAACGTGCGCGCCAGCCTCGCTTCAGTGCGCGAAACCATCGCCAAGGGAAACAGTGATTTGCAAAAGCTGCACGTCGACATTGGCAACGTCGAAGAACGCGCCAAACAGCGGCTAATTATTGCTCCGCGTGACGGCAAACTGGTTCGCGTCATGCGCGTCGGACAGGGCGAAACGGTCAAGGCCGGTGACGTGCTGGCTGTGTTGGCTCCGACCACAGACGATCAAGCCGTTGAACTGCTGCTGTCGGATTACGACACTCCGCTGGTTTCAGTTGGCCGAAAGGTGCGATTGAATTTTGCGGGATGGCCCGCTGTGCAATTTGTCGGCTGGCCATCGGTCGCTGTCGGCACATTCGCGGGCAAAATCAAAGTGATTGACGCCGTGGATGATGGCAAAAACCGGTTCCGCATCATCGTTGAGCCAGATCACGAACTGATCAACTCCAAAAAAGAAGAGCCCTGGCCGTCATTGAATGAATTGCGTCCCGGCGCGGAAGTCAACGGATGGGTGCTGTTAGACACAGTTTCACTGGGATGGGAACTGTGGCGACAATTCAACGCCTTCCCGCCGACAGTCAGCCGCGGCCCCATCGGAGAAAAACCGAAATCGAACCTCAGCGACACAGAGCAAAAAACCAAGAGCGGCGACAAGGACGAGAACAAAGACGACAAGTAATTGTTTTTTTGGCAGCGAAATTTTGGACAAGAAATGAAAAACGTTTTGCTCAAATCCATCGTCCTGGTTAGCGCGATTCTATGCTCATCGCCGATCGCCCTGGCTCAGGACAATAAATCTGAACTTGGATCAAACGCGATTGCGCGTTCCATCCGCGAAGCTTTGCAGCAGCCGCTGTACAACAACTTTTCGCAGTTCAACAGCGCGTCTTCTGAAATCACCAGTTCGCCGGGCAATCGTCAGCAACAGATTCTGACCTTGGACGAAGTGCTGAATATCGTCGAATCGCACCACCCCAAATTGCGCGGAGCAGGTGTCAATCAACAAATTGCATCAGCCAAACGATTGGAAAAGCAGGGCGCATTCGATCCCATCTTTTCAACCGGCGCGGATTATTTGCGCTTCAACACGGAATTCGACAGCAAAACCTTGCGCGGCAAAGCGGCGACCACGCGCTTGGCCGACGCCAGCGTCGAAATGCTGACGCGATCTGGAGTTAAAGTTTCTGGCGGCACACGCTTCAACCTGGGCAAAGTCAAAGCGCCTCTTTCTCCAACAGGAGAAGGCGGCGAATACTTCCTGGAAATTAAGATGCCATTGCTGCGTGGGTGGCGCATCAATGAAAAATCCGCTGCCGAACGGCAAGCCTTGCTGGGTGAACCGCTGGCCGAGACGGATTACCAGGGAACCCGATTGGAATTGTTGCTCAAAGCGGCAACGAATTATTGGGATTGGGTTTCAGCCAAACAGAAACTTGACGTGGCTCGCAATCTGTTGACGCTGGCGGAATTCAGAAGCAAAGCGGTTCGTGATCGCGTAGCCGCTGGCGATTTGCCGCGGATTGACGCAGACGAAGCGGATTTGGAAGTTCAACGCCGCCAAGGTGGCGTCATCAAAGCTGACCGCGATTTGCAAAAAGCCGCATTCAAGTTATCGGTGTATTTATGGTTGCCCAATGGCGATCCGGCGCCGGTTCCACAGGAAACCAGTTCGCCTGCCAGCATTGCTCCGCCAATGTTGTTCAGCAATGACCGAGCGGAATCCGGCACGCGTAGCGCGCTGGATCGCCGCCCCGAATTGCGCGCGCTAAGCATCAATCAAGACATCAATCAGGTGGATTTGGAACTGGCCAAGAATCAACGCAAACCTGCCGTGGATTTAGCGTTCAGCCCCGGACGCGACGCCGGTTTTGGTGGAATCGGAAACACGGTTAAAGCCAGCATCAATTTCACATTGCCTTTGCGCCAGCGAACCGCCGACGGGCGCATCGCCGCCGCCAGTTTGAAGATGCAAAAGCTTGGGCTGGATTTGGCCAACGAACGTCAGCGCATCACGACCGAAGTGTTAGACGCCGTTTCGGCAATCAACACCACTTACGACCGGTATCGCGCCGCGCAAATTGAAGTCGAACTGGCCATTAAATTGGAAGAAGGTGAGCGCGAAAAATTCCGGCTGGGCGACAGCACATTGTTTCTGGTCAATCAGCGCGAACGCGCCACCGCCGAAGCCCGCGTCAAACTGATTGAAATTCAGGCGGAGTACGAACAAGCGGTGGCGACGTTCAAAGCCGCCACCGTGCAATTCTGAAATCGGTTAATTGACATTGGCGATGATTGTTTTCACCGTGCCTTTCATCACAATGGTTGGCAATTTGGCGTCGGTGGATTCTGACGCAGGGCTCATCTTGCCTTGCAATGTCATCAGAAGTTCATTGGTTTTGACCATGCCTTTATCCAGATTCACCGACGACGGGCCACCGCCAGTCATTGAAAACTCCATCTTCATTTTGGCTGGCCCGTTCTGGCCGGGAAAGTCCACCAAACTGGTCATGCGAGCTTCGGAGGTTGTATCGAGCTTTGCCAAACGACTGCTTCCTTCTTTTTCGACAGCCAACAATTTGATTTTGCTGCTGCCTTGCAGATTGATCGGCCCACCGCCAGGCAGCGGCAATGGCAGCGCCATGTTCAGTGGAACTGTCGCAGTTTCTCCTACCGCCATTGATTCTGTGGGAAGCGCGCCATAAAGCGATTTCAGCAACTCCTTGAAAGCAGCGGCATCCATTTGCGTTTCCTTCGGCGCCTGGACATCAAAGATATTGCCGTTCTGATCCATCGTGACTTTGATCTTTTTGCCTTTGAGCGGCGCCATTTCGTCGCCGATGGGAAGCGCATTGCCATTCATCATCATTTCCGCGCTTACATCGTCGTAAACCATCTCCATCTCAAAGCGGTTTTGCTTATCGAGCGGCCCGGTCTTCTGCGTGAAGGCAGTGACGGATTTCATCTGTATCTTCATCGGATTCAACGCCGCCTGCGCTGGCGGAACATCTCCCTCAAAACTCATTTCCATGTCCATTTCCGTCGTCATCCGTAACCTGGCGGCTTGATCCGGCTTCGGAGTCATGTGCAGCGAAACCTTTTCCGGCTTTTCCGTTTGCGCGCACGTTGTCGTAGAGGCAAAAACCAACGACACAAAGGCCATCGGCAATAAAAACAGGCTGATTCGTTTCATTTTAGGTTCCTTTGGGAAAGATAGAGCAACCTGCTGAGGTTGCTGGTTGTTTGTTGAGTTGTTGAAAGGCTCCTTCAGAATGGGTCGGAAAGCCGAAATGCTTCCCGACTGTTTGCGGCTGATCAATCTTGCCCAGCGATAGCGGGCTGCGGAAGTTGAGGTTGATGCGGTTCGCCTTTGATCGCGACGCGGTGCCATTTGCGGATTGAACCGGCGATGACGATGACCAGACCGGTCATCAAACATACTGTAATGCCAGTATTCAGGTACAACTGTTTCGGCCAGTAATTGTTCGCGATGTTTTGATAACCGGCAGTCATTTCGATGACGGCGATGAAACTCAACGGCAGAATCGTCACCCAGGCGTAACGCGCTTTGCCGTTGTTAATCAAAAACGTCGTGCAAACGCATAACGCTACGCAAGCCAGCATCTGATTCGCCATGCCGAATAGCGGCCAGATCGTGGCAATCGAACCTTTCAGGATCATGTACGTCCACGGAGCAACGGCCAGCACACTGGCGAGAATCGCTCCGGGCAGCCAGTCGGGTTGCGCGAATTTCTTATGCACGCCCCCCAAAATCTCCTGCATCATAAAACGAGCCACGCGAGTTCCGGCGTCCACCGTCGTCAGGATGAACAGGGCTTCAAACATAATCGCGAAGTGATACCAGTAACTCATCAAGTGCGACATGCCCGGAATCGCCGAAAAGATTTGCGCCATGCCTACGGCCAAGCTGACGGCTCCACCGGTTCGTCCGGCCAGACGCTCCTCGCCGACGGCCTGGGTCAACGCAGCTAAATTGGATTGATCGAATCCCATAGAGCGAAGGCTGGCGTCAATTTTGGCGAAGGCTTCGACTGGCACGTTGATCTGAAAGTAATCGTGCGGAAACATCGAACTGGCGGCGATCAACGCCATCACGCCGACAATGGATTCGCACAGCATTGCGCCGTACCCGATTGGCCGGGCGTGCGTTTCCTTATCAATCAGTTTCGGCGTGGTTCCGGAACTGATCAGGGCGTGGAAGCCGGAAATCGCTCCGCAGGCGATGGTGATGAAGACAAACGGAAAGACTTTGCCGGGAATGATCGGGCCGCCTCCGTGAATGAACACGGTCGTCGCAGGCATTTTGAACGTAGGCATGACCGCGAAAATCCCAATCGCCAAAAAGGCAATCGAGCCGAGTTTCATGTACGAGCTGAGATAATCGCGCGGAGCCAGCAACAGCCAGACAGGCAGCACAGAGGCTACGAAGCCGTAAGCTGCAACCATATACGTGATGGCCGTCTTGTCGTATTTGAAATACTGGCCAAGCGAAGAATTCTGAACCGCTTCGCCAAAAACTACGGCCGCCACCAACAGGATAACGCCGATGATCGTGCCTTCTTTGATGGCACGATCCGTTCCGCCGCGCCAACGGAACATATACATTCCCATCAACAACGCGATCGGAATGGTCATTGCAATCGTGAACAATCCCCAAGGACTTTCGGCCAGAGCGTTGATGACGGCCAAGCCTACACCCGCCAGCGCGACGATCAAGATGATCAGAATGGCGATGGTGGCGACGGTTCCGGTGACTCGATCAATTTCTCGGCGAGCAATTTCCGCCAAAGACTTGCCGCCGCTGCGCATCGAAGCCGTCAGCACGATGAAATCGTGAACGGCTCCGCCCAGGACTACGCCAATAACCAGCCAGATCAGTCCCGGCAAGTATCCAAACTGAGCTGCCAGCACAGGCCCAATCAACGGCCCCGGCCCGCTGATCGCCGCAAAATGATGCCCCCACAAAACGTACTTGTTAGTCGGCGTGTAGTTATTCCCGTCGTTGAATCGATGCGCCGGAGTCACGCGCGAATCATCCAGCGCCAACACTTTGGCCGCGATAAAGGCGCTGTAATAACGGTACGCAATGGCGTAAATACACAAAACCGCGATAAGAATGGGGACTGCGTTGAGGGTCATTGATTGCTCCTGGAGGGGGTTATTCGTCGTTATCGAACTTGATGTTCAGGCTTTTCAAAAACTGTTTATCTTCGTGACTGAATTCAGACAGTCGCTGTTCAATGGAAATTTGATTGCGAGGCGGAGGCGTGTCTTCCTGCAAATCGCTGAGCACGATGGTCGCTTCCAGCATCAGGTAAACTTCGTGGCCGGCTTCGCGGATACGTTCGCGAGCATCGGCGATTTCGTCGGAATCTTCCAGCGAGCGGTTGATTGCTTCGCCGAGTTCTCGCAACAGTTTTTTCAGGTAATCGTCCATTTGCGCCTTCGGTGAAAAAATTTGCGGCGGATTATAGCCGTGTGCTTATCAACGGTACAGTACTGCGCGTGTCGGCAAGCCGCAGGTCGCGGGAAAACCGATTGCTGACGCGCGCGCTGCCGTACCAATCCTGTTTGCTCTGATTTAGAATCCAGCCCGACTGCAATTCAAAGCAATAATTTGGCAAGGAGCAACGCTGATTTATGCCAGCGACAAAAGAACTTAAGGACCAGTTTGCCACTTCATCCGGCATTGAGATGAAAGCTCGATTCACAGCGGACGACCTACCCACCGATTTCGCAGCAGAAATTGGCGAGCCGGGCAAGTTTCCCTTCACGCGCGGAGTGTATTCGACAATGTACCGTGGGCGAATGTGGACGATGCGACAATATGCCGGCTTCGCCACGGCGGAAGAATCCAATCGCCGATACAAGTATTTGCTGGAACAAGGCACAACAGGCTTGTCTGTGGCCTTCGATCTGCCAACGCAAATTGGATATGACAGCGATCACCAGTTGGCGCAAGGCGAAGTCGGTCGCGTAGGCGTGCCCATTGATTCGCTGGCGGACATGGAAGTGCTGTTCGATGGCATTCCGCTGGACAAAGTTTCGACTTCGATGACGATCAATGCGACGGCTTCGATCCTGCTGGCGCTGTACATCGCTGTCGCCAGGAAACAAGGCGTTTCGCCGGACAAGCTCAACGGCACGATTCAAAACGACATCCTGAAAGAATACATCGCGCGCGGAACTTATATTTATCCTCCACGCCCATCGCTTCGCATCATCACGGATATTTTCGCGTATTGCGCGAAAGAGGTTCCCAACTGGAACACGATTTCGATCAGCGGCTACCACATCCGCGAAGCGGGTTCGACCGCGGCGCAGGAAGTCGCGTTCACTTTGGCCGATGGCATTGCGTATGTGCAGGCGGCGATTGACACAGGCTTGGCGGTGGACTATTTCGCGCCTCGACTGGCGTTCTTTTTCAATGGCCACAATAACTTTTTGGAAGAAGTCGCCAAGTACCGAGCCGCTCGGCGTATGTGGGCGAAGATTATGAAAGACCGGTTCGGGGCCAAAGACCCGAAATCTCAAATGCTGCGGTTTCACACGCAAACCGCCGGTTCGACGCTGACCGCGCAACAGCCCGAAGTGAACATCGTCCGCACAACCATTCAAGCTCTGGCGGCGGTGCTGGGCGGAACGCAATCGCTGCACACCAATTCGATGGACGAAGCATTAGGCTTGCCGACTGCTGACGCCGCCCGAATCGCGCTGCGCACGCAACAAGTCATCGCGTATGAATCGGGCGTTGCGGACACCGCCGATCCGCTCGCGGGGTCGTACGCAGTGGAATACCTGACTAACGAAATCGAACGGCTGGCGTTTGAATACATCGCCAAGATTGACGACTTGAGTGGAATGCTTTCGGCCATCGAAGCCGGGTACGTGCAGCGCGAAATTGAACGCGCCGCCTACGATTACCAGAAAGCCGTCGAAGCGCAGCAAGAAATCGTCGTTGGCGTGAACCGATTTCAGATCAAAGAAGAAACTTCGATTCCTACGCTGAAAATTGATCCGGCGTTTGAACAGGCGCAGGTCGAACGCGTGCGAAAAGTTCGCGCAGAGAGAAATGCAGCGGCGGCAAATGCTGCGCTAGAGAAAGTCGAAGCTGCCGCGCGCTCCGGCGAAAACCTCATGCCTCCAATTATCACTGCGGTTGAAGCCTACGCGACGCTCGGCGAAATTGCGGATAGAATGCGAGTGGTGTTCGGGGAATATACCGAAGCAAGTTGAAATTCTGGGAGATTTTATGGATGAAAAGTTTTTGCGCGCGGAAGAGCTTGGGATTCGGCTGGAAATTGCCAATGGATTGCCGATTTGGGAAGCCTCTCCCCTTTACCGGCATCAAGAAGCGGTGGATCGTATTCGCAGAACGATTACGCCGCTCGACCAAGCCGATTTCAACGGCAATCAGTGTGAATGCATTCACGCCGCCGACGTTTATGTCAGTTTTCCCAACGGATCGTTAAAGCGGCCTGACATCGCCATCTTTTGCCGCAAACTAACGGAAGAAGAAAAAGACGACGCAATCAAGATTGTGCCAGAAGCTGTGATTGAGGTGGTCAGCCGGGGGTACGAAGCTAAAGACCTGGAAGTTGGCCCGGTCTTTTATCTTTCTCAAGGCGTCAAGGACATCATTATCTTCGATCCCTACACGCTGTTGGTGATGCATGTGAAACACGGCGGCACAAAGCGATTGGTTTCGCCGGTTGAGATTTTGCTGGAATGCGGCTGCAAATGTGTTGTGTAAGTTGAATTGGCCGACCAACCACGCCGCTGAGCCTAACTTTGTGGTAAGCTACGCGACCTTAAAACAACAAACAGATTCGACAGGAGAAAGTACAATGCTTGATGCAGTTGCCGCTCAGGAATTGCGCGCACGGCACGACGATTTGAAAGCCCGCGTCAGTGAATTGCGGAGGTTTCTTTGACGTTGATGCCAAACGTCAAGACTTAGCCAAACTGGAAAAACAGGCCGCCGAGCCAGATTTCTGGAACGATCAGGAAAAAGCTCAAAAAGTTTTGCAGCAGCGTTCGCGGTTGGAACGCGCCATCAACACCGCCGAAGATCAACAGCGGCTGGTGGACGACATTGCCGTGCTGTTTGATTTCGCCGCCGAAGACGAAGCTTCCGCCAACGAATTGCGCGAATCGATTTCAAAGCTGACCACCGTTGTTGAAGAAAGTGAAACGCAAATGTTGCTCGGCGGCCCCAACGATGCCAACAATGCATTTCTTTCGATTAACTCCGGCGCGGGCGGAACCGACGCTCAGGATTTCGCCGAAATGTTGCTGCGGATGTATTTGCGCTGGGCGCAAAAACGCGGCTTCAAAACAGAAGAAATCGATCTGCAACCGGGAGAAGAAGCCGGGATTAAATCGGCCAGCTATCGCATCGAAGGCGATTATGCATACGGCTTGCTGGCCGGTGAAGTCGGCGTTCATCGCTTAGTTCGCATGTCGCCGTTCAATTCCGGCCAAAGCCGCGAAACCAGTTTTGCTTCCGTGTTTGTCACGCCGGAAATTGACGACAACATCGAAATTGAAATTCTGGACAAAGACTTGCGCGTGGACACGTACCGTTCCACAGGCGCTGGCGGCCAACACATCAATACGACAGATTCAGCGGTTCGCATTACGCATTTGCCGACCAACATTGTGGTCACTTGCCAAAATCAACGCTCGCAGCACCAAAATCGCGACGTGGCGATGAAGGTGTTGAAATCGCGGCTGTACGAACTGGAACTGGAAAAGAAACAGGCCGAAACCAACAAGCTGGCGGCAACCAAGCGTGACATTTCGTTTGGTTCGCAAATTCGCAATTACGTTTTGCATCCGTACCGGCTGGTCAAAGATGTCCGCACCAAACACGAATCCAGCAACGTTGACGCTGTGCTGGGCGGCGATCTGGACGATTTCATCAAAGAGTATTTGTTGTCGAAAAGAGTAGACAGTAGTCAGTAGTATGGAAATCCAAACACCCGAAAAACCTAGAAACAGTCCATGGAATGAAGTGATGGGCTTGATCCTGATTTCCTCCGGATTCGTTTTCGTGCTGGCACTGATCAGTTATCACGCCGACGATCCGTCATGGACCTCAACAGGCGGATACCGCCGCGCCAAGAACCTGGCCGGGCCGATTGGCGCGAATATCGCCAGCTTCATTTACCAGGCGCTGGGCATTGCCGGATGGCTGCTTCCGGGAGTTCTGTTTGTCATGGGGTGGTGGCAGTGGACAGACACACGCAAAGAAACCAGCAAGGCTGAATTGGTGGGAATCTTCTTGCTGATCGTAGCGCTTACAGGTTTTTTGACGCTGATTCCATGGGAGCCGAATTCCTTTCGATTAGGGGGATTTGTCGGGTATTGGCTAGTCAAAGATTCGACAATTGGCATCTCGCGTTATATCGGCATCGGCGGATCGTTTGTCGCGTTGGTGTTATTGCTGATTGTCGGATTGATCCTGGCGACGCCGTTGTCTGTTTCGGCGCTGTTGAAACGGTTGAGAGAACGTCCTCAGGATCAGAACCTCGTTCAGATTGTGATGGATTGGGTAAACAGCCTTTGGCAAAAACCTTACGACGACAATGAAACCAGCTTCGTGCAAACTGGCAGACTCGACGAAAGGGATTACAGGCCCTCCCAGGACGAAGACGACGGCATCATTATCAACCACGGGCAGGACGATTTGCCCAAACCAGTTCGCCAGTCTTCACGCAAAACGAAAACCACCGGCCTTCCTTCTGAAACGGACAATCCACAGAAAAGTTACGGCTTGGTCGCCACTGGAAACAACGATAGGCATTTTGACGAAGACGAACAAACGACAGCTGTTCGACCTCGCAAATCAACAGCGAGGCTCTCGCTGGAATCCGAAACCAAATCAGGCAAATCGAAACGCTCGACCAAAAACGATCCTGATCCCTTCGACGAAGACATAACGAATGGAATTGACGACGAAGATGAAGATTCGCCCGGCAAAGTTCGCACGGTAGACGACATGTTGGCCACGGCTTCAGTCAAACGCGTCGAGGAAGCCGAAGAGCGCAGCGCCCCGAAAAAAGCCGGATTGGTCACCAAAATTGCCCGCGTGTTGGCCGATTACAAATTGCCTTCGACAGAAATGCTGACGCTTCAGACGGCACGCACCGAAATGGTCGAAACCGAGTTGCTGGAACGCGCACGGCAATTGGCGGAAAAATGCCAGGAATTCAACGTCTCCGGTCAGGTCAAACAGATTTCCCCTGGCCCGGTTGTCACCACATTCGAATTCAAACCCGATCCTGGCGTGAAATACAGCCGCATCACCAGCTTGGTGGACGACCTGTGCCTGGGATTGAAAGCCGAATCCATTCGCATCGATCGCATCCCAGGCAAATCCACTGTCGGCATTGAAGTTCCCAACGACAAACGCGAAGTCATTCGCTTGCGTGAAGTCATTGAGTCGAAAAAATTCCGCGACTCAGAATCGAAGCTGACCTTAGCATTGGGCAAAACGATTGACGGATCAAACTATTCCGCAGATTTGGCCAAGATGCCTCACCTGCTGATTGCCGGCGCGACCGGCGCAGGTAAGTCCGTGGCGTTGAATGCGATTCTGCTTTCGCTGCTGTACAAGGCAACGCCAGATGAGGTGAAGCTGATCCTGGTTGACCCCAAACGGTTGGAACTGGGGCTTTACGCCGATTTGCCGCACCTGCTGACGCCGATTGTCACCGATCCCAAACGCGCCGGTTACGCGCTGAAATGGGCTGTGACCGAAATGGAAAATCGGTACAAACATCTGGCGCAATTTGGCGTTCGCAACATTGAACAATACAACCAGGAAGTTTCTGGCTTGAAACCGGTCACAGACAACGAAGAGGTCCCTCAACCGCTGCCGTTCATCGTCATCATTATTGACGAATTGGCAGACTTAATGATGGTGGCCGCGCGCGAAGTTGAAGAAAGCATTACACGATTGGCGCAGATGGCTCGCGCGGTGGGAATTCATCTGGTGCTGGCGACCCAACGGCCTTCCGTGGACGTCATCACCGGCTTGATCAAAGCCAACTTCCCTTCCCGCATATCGTTCCGGGTTTCATCCAAAGTGGATTCCCGCACAATCATTGACACCAACGGTGCTGAAGGATTGCTGGGACAGGGCGACATGCTCTTTTTAGGCCCAGGCACTTCGCGACTGGTTCGCGTACACGGCGCGTACGTGGACGAAAAAGAATGCAAACGCATCTGTGATTTCATACGCTCGCAAGGCCAACCGGCTTACAATGACAAGATCGTGATGAGCGAGAAAGAATCAGGCGGTGGAGATGGCAGCGATTTCCCCAGAGACGAAAAATACGATGATGCGCTGAGAATCGTTGTGAAGAGTCAGAAGGCTTCGACTTCGCTCTTGCAACGCCATTTGAGAATCGGTTATGGCCGAGCCGCTTCCATCATTGATTCGATGGAACGCGAAGGCGTCGTCGGCCCCGAAGACGGCACCAAACCGCGTCAGGTTCTGGTCAAACCGGACTTTTTGGAACGGATAGATCAAATGCGGGAAGAACCTCCGTTTTAAGTTCGATCCTTGACCTTGAAAACATCATCAGGTGTTTCATGGACAGTCTTACACTTGCAACGCGCGAATGCAGCCCTGCTTCAAGAACTACTTTAAGTGCGTGGAAATCACCGCGAAAACAGAGGGTTTTGAAACTGGCTGTGGAAAATGGATACAGGTGGTTTTACCATGTTGGCGTTTCGTGGGCGAAAAAGCTTTCTTAAACGGCTATCTGCTGAAATAATTGAACTTAGCTAAGATGTCGAAATACTGTGCAATCTGCTATAAGTGACGAATTTAGATAGACTTAACTCGCCAATGAGAGGCTTTTCCACAAAGATTTCCACAGTTCTTGTGGAAAAGCGATAAAGCCCTCAATTGGCAAAGAAATTAACGATTGGAGAGTCATGAAGCTGCAATTGGCACTGGACGCGCCAGACCTCATGCACGAACTGGAGTTGGCTGGAAAAGTGGCTGCACAAGTGGATTTGATCGAAGCCGGAACTCCATTGCTGATCCGTGAAGGCATCCGCGCTGTTCGGGAACTGCGCCGCCGTCACCGCGGTCGCCCAATCGTTGCTGACATCAAGGTTGTGGACGCCGGCGAACCCATCGCTGAACTCGCCTTTGCCGCCGGAGCGACTGTCGTCACCGTTTTGGGCTGCGCTTCGGACGAAGTCGTTGAGCGCGTGGTGCGGTCCGCCAAACGCTACGACGGCCAAGTGATGGCCGACAGTTTGGGCGTCGCCGATATTTGCGAACGTTCACGACAATTGCGCGACTTGGGGGTGGATTCGTTGTGTATCAACCGTCGAGGCTTCAAACGGGTCAAAGGTTTGAACCGCGAAGACCGCTTTAACGCAATTTCTGAATTGATCGAACAAGTAGATTTACCCGTGTATCTGGCCGGGGGAATTGACGCCAACGATTTGAAATCCTTGCGCACCCTGCCGCTCGCCGGAGTCATTGTCGGCGCCGCCATCGCCGACGCCGCTTCGCCCTCCACTGTCGCCAAAGAAATGCGCGAGATTTTGGACGGCAAACGATAAGCTGAATTTCTAACCTGAAACTGCAAGCAATTGAAACGGCTCTCAAACCGGCGTGACTTTTAACGGCTTGCCGATCTCTTCCCGCGACAAATCTGCCGTAAACCGCACGTTGCTCATCCAGTCAATGTATTGCAACCGAAGCGAGCCGTCGGCATTCAATGCCATCACGCAATAACCGTTGTTGCCTTTGTCCTGGCGAATGCCCGTCGAAGCCGGAAAGCGTGCTTGATCTTCCAGAAAGACCATCGGTGCGGGTTCGAATTTGCCTCGGCTATACGTGTCGTAAGGATAACCTCCGTGGCCGATGCAACTGCCGATAAAAGGCAGCACAGGAATTTCGCCCGCCGCCGATGCTCGGTGGTCAAACAGCGCGCAGTAATGCGTGTTTCCCCAGAACCACAAATCCACCAGCCGTTCATCCAGCGCCAGCGATTTCAAATCTTTGCTCAACAACGGAGTCAGCTTCTTGTTGCCGTATTCATACGGATGATCGGCGCTGAGCAAAATGTTGACGCGATTGGCCGCGCGACCTTCACGCAAAACCCGGCCAAGCCATTCCAGATGCTTTTCGTCTTTGCAGCGTCCCGAACCAAAGAAGGCCGTATCAATGCCGACAATCTGAAACTGATCCGACCGCAAACAAAAGTAGCTGCCTTGCTGTTGCTGAATGCCGGAAACGTTTTCAAGCCGCTTGGTCATGTATTCAAAATAAGGCTTGCCCTTGGAATACATCTCGTGATTGGAATTCAGCGCGAAGACTTTGGTAAAGCCCAGAATCGGATCAATCTGTTTGATGAAATTGTCGCGGAATTCATTTGGACGTCCGGCGTAATAGACGTCGCCCAAATGAATGGCATAAGGAAACCGGCGCTGGCGGAACTGTTTGGCAATGTGATCGGAGTAATAACGGCCTACGCCATAATCCGCAAACAGCGCGACTTTCAGCGGAGCGCCGGGCGCAGGATTCGGCAAATCGTAAACGAAGCTGTTCGGGTTGTTCGGATCGTGGCGGCGAAAGTCTTTTTTGTCGGGACGGGAAAGCGTGAACGGCCCGGCAAACAGCGCCCAACCGAGTAAACCGGCAACATCGTCGTTTTCAAACTTTCGATCTTCGGGATTGATTTCAATTTCCGGATCATCCATTCCTGGAAAGGTGAATCCGTCGGGCAACGTCGCCGCCGCAAATGAGACGGTTTCCGCGGCGTCGAGTTCGGCCAGCATTTTGTCCGGCTGTTCCAACGCGCGACGGGCCAGCGCCACGGCTTCGCGCAGCTTTGGCAAAGTCATTTTCCGATCCCACATCGCTCGCACACGCGCCAGCAATCGTCTGGGCTGAGCGTTCAATTCCGCTTCAATCTCGTTCAGCTTCTCTAAATCCAGCAGCGGCCATTCGGCAGACTCTTCACCAATCGCGGCAAAGGAAACGGTATCCGTCTGAGGTCCGGTGTACCCAAGTTTTTCATACAGCTTTTTCAAATCGTCGTTCATGGCTTTCTCCTTCTAACAAAATAGCAGTGTGGAGCGACTGGCTAATCGCTCCACACATTTGGCCTTACCACTGAATATCTGTCAGCGATTCCAGCCACGGACGCTCAACAGCTTCCGGCAGACTTTCGACAACTTTCGCAAAGGTGTCGCCGGATTTCAGATTGGCGGGGAATTTGAACCCGCAGCGCGATTCGACTTCGGTCAGCGCCACTTGAAAGACGCGGAACTGGTTCAAGTCCAGAGCTTCCAGTTGATCCAGGCTTTGCGCCAACAAAAAGGCTTTTGATTTCAGCTTGCCGTTTTCGACAAATGCCAGCACCTTGAAAAATTCACGAGGAATTTTCACATTGCGAAACACGCGATCGTCGTTGCGAAAGATCGGCCCGCCGAAGACGCTGACTTTCAGGTTGTCCACGTCCACTTCTTCAAACACTGCGTCTTCAATCTTTCCCCAAATGCCGCCCAGCGCGCCTTGATTGAAGTTGTCCATCTGCGGCGTGATGTTGGTGAAGAAGAAAGAATCGCTGTTAGCTTTTTTGGCTTCGGCATCGCCGCCCCAAATCAAATCCGCTCGGCGGGCAATGTGCCCTCTGTCCAATCGGTTGTTGTTATACAGAGCGTCTCCAACCTGAAACTCGGCGGGGACCAACGGATCGAGCACAAATTTTTCGCTGGAACGGCTGAGCTTTTTGATCCGTCCGCCGTCAATGTTCCAGGCGACATAAATGGCAAAGCGGCGCGATTTGCTCTGTGTCAGCGTGAAGTGCGTGTGATGAATCAACTCTGAGTTGTTCAGCTTAAACGCATCGGCGAGTTTGGCGGCAGAAAGTTTCGGCAGGTCAATCCGCACACCCAGAAAATTCGAGTTGTACCCCTGGCCTGGAGCTGCGGCTTCTTCACCGGGAATCGGAGCTGGCGTTGTAACAGGCGAGGTGCTGATCCCCAGCTTGTCAAACACTGATTTGGCATAACAGGCGACTGCGTGCTCATTCTCTTCGTTTGTGCTTTCCCCAGCGAAATGCAGGCCGGCCATGATCTTCCCTGCTTTGCCCTGATTGGTTTTGAACATCCAGACGGAGCCGGAATCGCCTCCCATGCTGACTTCTCCGTTCGAAGGCGGATTGGCCGGATCAACGCCAATTTCAAAACCTCCGATGGCTTTTTCGCCAACAGAACCGCCGTAGTTAAGCTTAGTCATCGTATTGATGCGAGTGACTATGCCGTGAGTCACGGCAGTCGTTCGACCGCTTTTGATGACTTTGTCGCCAAGCTCCGGTTCGCCGATGGCTTCGACTTTGACGGCCAAATCCAGAATGTCCGAACTGAAGGTTCGATCTTCAATGGAACCAATCGCGCAATCTCCGGCTGGCCCTAAATGCGAGCGAACCAGTTTGCCCAGCCGGTTCAAATTGACGCGATTGTCATCGAACGGCCCTGGCTGAACGATCACATCGCCGATGTTCCCGGTTGGCCCATGCAACACGTGCCAGTTACTGAGGATGTACGGAGTCCCGCTGGTTTTGTCGAACACGATGCAACCAATCGTTCCGGCGGTTTCTTTCTGATTAGCAACGCTGATGCCGGGAACGATTGGGTTCAACCGAACTTTGCGCGGCGAACTGACCGCTTCCGACACCACTCTGTAGCTGGCGCCATAGCTCCGCTGAATCACATCAGTTTGGATTTCAACGCCGCCGACGATAAACGATTTCGGAATTTCCCTGGTGTTAAGGGATTCCAGCATTTCCGGCGCGGCTTTTCTTCCAACGGTAAATTGGATGGCAATTTCCTTGGTCGGTTTTCCATCCTTGTCTTTATAACCAACTCCGACCGAAGTGATGTTGGGGTCTTTCAGAAATTCTTCGCCTCGTGCGCGAATGAACTGCTTTAGATCTTCCATCAACTCTGCTTTGGGTTTCGCCTTGGATTTGGCTGACTTTTTTTTCGAGGCCATGATTTTCTCCTATTTGGATGAATGAGATGTTTAACTGAATCGGGGAAACACTCCGCGGAACAGGACGGAGCCTGCCGCGGAGTGCTTCCATCAAGAATTTAACAACGCGCCGACCGGGTCGTATTCGCGGGCAACGAATTGATTGGTCAACGCCAGAAAGCGTAACCGGCCTTGTGCCTGCACGAAGTCATTGATGTTTTCTCCCGTCACGCGGAACGATTCCAGGTAATTGCTGAAGCTGCGAAGCGCGTCGGCGTCTTCAAAAGTGCGGAACTTCATCAGCGCCGAGCCGACTTCCCTGCCTGCCTTCACGTCGGTTAAACGTCCATACAGCGTCGTGAAGTCATGAACGATTTCACGAATGCCGGAGCGTCCGCCGTCGTTGTCTTTCTGTAAAAACTTGCGCCCGTGAAAGCAGTATTCCTGGCCAGGCCCTGTGAAAAAGTAGATGCGGTACAACATCTCTGCTTCTTTGGTCGCCGGATTGACGCGGAGGTAATTGAAAAAGCTCTTAGTGCCGTTGATCGTGCAAATCAATTGTCCCTGACCATTGAAGTTGGCAAACCGTATGTCACCATCAATCCGCATTTCGTGATCCCATCCTTCAATGAATTCATTGAAATCACGGGCAGAAACGCGCAGGTTCAATTCGCAAGCCGTTCCTTCGGCTGATGATTTGGCTTCGATCTGTCTGTCGCCGTCGGCTCCGGCGGGCGGCGTGTAGCCGTGGTAATAAAACCCCTTCATCTCTTCGTCGAACGTCAGTCCAGTCTTTTCGGGCAACCGGACATCCAGCACCGGACGCATAAACCCAGACACAGGCGTGTCGGTCAGCGTGCTGCGGCTCAGCCAATACTTGAATCCGAACCGCACGTCGCCATCTGCTTCTTGTTCACGCTGGAAGATTCCCAGCGAATCCTGCCCGAACAGCGGCAGCAACGGTGGCCTGGCATCCGTGAAGTATTGGCCGATCAACATGTCGTTGTTGACGAAGCGAATTTCGTCGTGGAACGACGTGAAGTCGTCCATTCGAAAATGCTCTTGCCCGAACGTCGGGTCGGCCAGCCCTTCGATCAATCCCAGAAACTGATAGCGAGCTTCCAAGCGGCCATCCGGTTTGTGATCAAACTTCAGGTAAGCCACGACGCCTGTGTTGTTGGCGTTGCTAACCATTCGCATTTCCCATAACCCGGCAAGCTGTTCTTTGGTCGGCAGCGCGGCGCTATCCCAGATGGCTTTGTGGTCGGAGATGGTCATTTGATCCAGACCGTATGAACGAACCATCGGAAAGGTAAACAGTCGAACACCTTTCGGATAACGGCCCAGATAAACTCTGCCAATCAGCAAATCGTCGTTGATGACTTTGAACACGTCGTAAAACCCGCGCCATTGCGGTTCGGTGTATTTCAGCAAGATATACTTGCCAGGCTCCAGCGTGCCTGTACGCTCGGTGATCGTGATTTCTTCCAACGTGTTCAGTGCGTTGATGCCGCCGTCCGAATCGCTAGTGACGCCCGTGAATTTTCCGTCGGCCTGTTTCGTAAATCGTTTTTTGAAGCTGGCGTTGAGCGCAGTTGAAAAAGCATTCAGCACATGGCCTTTGGGAAACACGCCTTTCCAAACGGTGTCATTGCGGATTAAACCGTTGTCAGTGTCAATTTTGACTTCGCCGGAATTGGCCATCGTTTCGATGCCGCCGGTTTGCAGCCGTTTGAACAGACGTTCCAGGTCGGCTTCTTTGTACGTCAGTGCGGTTTGCGGCTTGATGTCCGGCACAACGATTTTCGCAGGGCGAGGCGGATAGGCTTCGCCACCCAGATTACGAACGATACGGTCGGCGATTCGTTCTGACAACGCTGAAATCGTCAGGAATGGATTGACGCCCAGCGCGGTCGCCACCAGCGAACCATCCGCGACAAACAGTCCGTCATGAATGCTGCCATCACTTGCGAAAACTCGGCCAAACTCATCCACAGCGCCATGCTGGTAATCGTCACCCAGCGGAGCGCCACCCAGCGGATGCGCCGTCAACAGATTTTTGGTCGGCGTAATGCTCCACAGCGGATTGGTCAGAAAGGTTCCGCCCAACGCGCGCGCGTGGCGGCGAATTTCTTCATTGATCAGATTGAAAACTTGCTGCCGTCCGGCGTCGTCCCAGTCAATTTCGACGTGGCCGCTTTCGTGGCGCAGATGCAACCGGCCTTGCGCATCGTCGTGCCCCATAATCAGATACAGCATCGAATGATTCAGTGCGCCGTCATTTTCCTTATACAAGTTCCAAGGATGATCTTTGTCCATCCGCGCCTTTTCCTGCTTCTCGTCGCCGAAATCCATGTCTTCTCCGGCGCGGCCAATCAACCGCAACGCGCCCATCGCCAGATTCAGATAAGAGCTTGGGAATGAAAAATCTTCGACCAGAATGCGTTTATCCAGCGGCGTCTCTTTCGATCCGTAATACACTGCGCCGACGATGCTGGGGCCGGGAGCATTACCGCGCTTCGCCCATTCGTGGTCAGGCTTTTTGCCGGGGAAGCCGATCGTATTCAATTGATGATCGGTGTTGTACGCCAACGCAAAAAAATCGCCATTGCCGGAAAACTGAGTTCCCAGCTTCGGCGACAACGACAGCCCGTGCATTTCCGACCGCAGCAAGACTTCCGGCGTGCCCAGCGATCCGGCGGACAAAATGATGTGGCCTGCGTCCAGCGTGAAATCTTCTGAGCCTAAGGTTTTGTATCGAACGCCGTGAACTCGCCAGCCGCCGGTCGGCAGCTTTTCAACCCATTTCACTTCGACTTTGGTGAAAATATCGCAGCCCTGTTTCGCAGCCGTCGGCAGGTAATTCATGTACAGCGTGTTTTTTGCTCCGACGTTGCAGCCAGTCACGCAATCTCCGCAATCCACACAAGCCTTTTGATCGAAACCGGCGGCGTTTTTGCCGTCTTGTTGCGTCACGACAATGTTCAGCGCGTATTCGTTGGTTCCGATTTCCTGCGCTCGTTTGTCCAGCCCTTTGACTTTCAGAAAGGCGTTGGCATCCGAAGCCGTGCCGCGTTTGTGCGGACGCGCGCCAAGCATCGTTCGCGCTTTATCATAAAAAGGTTTCAGTTCAGGCAGCTTGATGTTTTTGGGCCAGGCTAATTGTTGGAAGGTTTCTTCGTCAGGCACGATGGCGACGTTGGCGTTGATTAGCGAAGTTCCGCCCAGGCCGCTGCCTTTCATCACGGTGACATCGGGGAAAAGCTGAAAATCGTAAAGTCCGGTTGGGTTGAAAACGTCATTGCGGACAGCACGTTGCACATCCAACAAATTGTCAGGAAATTTGCCAACTTCCCATTCTTTGCCTCGTTCCAGAATGCAAACCGAAGGTGACGGGTTGGCAGCGGTGATCCGCGCAGCGTTGATGGCTCCGCCATAACCGGAGCCGATGATGATGAAATCGTATTGTTTTTTTCGCTTATCCCAGTCTTTCGAGAGCATGGAAAATCCTCCTTCAAGCTCCTGGCCGATGCGGAGCGTTGGTGGTTAATTGCTGGTGGTTGATCTGCATCTAGCATGTTAACGCCTGTCAACGATAAACCCACGATCTGTTTGTTGAAGCTGATTGCTAAAAAGGGGCTGAACACAAAATGATAAGGGGGCAGAGCGGTTTCAAAGATTGCTTACTGATTGTGCGCTGTTGGCTCGCGGCTGAGTAACAAAGGCTGAAGCCCGCCAAAAGCGGGCGGAGTATAGCATGGCTTTTTTTAGCTCCAAGAGGATTTTGACTGCAAGGAACAACGGATCACTGACGAAGCATAAAGAACGCAAAGGCGGCACAGAAATAACACTCTGTGCCGCCTTTGCGTTCTACAATGAGGAAACAGTTATTAAGCTTTTCGTTTGATTGAAACGCCGCCGTTCGTCGTTCGGACTTTGATCGGAGCACCGCCCGCACCCAGATTTACCGACAATTCTTTTTTACGTTCCTTGCGGTCAGCATTCGGTTGAACAACGTCCGGGATGTCATGGTTCAATCCGCCGTTGACGGTTCCCATTTCCAGATGTGCAGAGTAATTTTCAGGCATCACCAACTTCACACCGCCGTTGGTTGTGGTTACATCCATCCCTTCGCCATCCCAGCGATTGCCTTCCAGTTCGACAGTCACGCCGCCATTTTTCGTGTTGCCGTGAACGTTGCCTGCCAGATTTTTCAGCGCGACACCACCATTCATGGTCTCAAATCCAATCTGCCCGCGCACATTTGAAACGTTGATGCCCCCATTATGAGCTTTCAGCGACAGGTTGGAATTCATCGGCACGAAGACTTCGTAACTGACTGCCCAGCCTTGCTCTCCCTCTGCTACAGGACCATCAGCGTAGATGTTTGCGCCTGCGGTTTCGACATGAACTTGATTCACGATGGCTTCAGCCTCGGATTTGTTGGTAGCCCAGCTTTGAATTTTGGCGCGCACCAGAATCTCTCGGCGCTCCCATCCTTTAATCGAAACGCCGCCATTCTTTTTGCCATCCACAGCAATGGTTCCACCAGTGGGTGCAATCGCTTGCTCTTTAATCACGCAATGGCCGACACGGTCGCCGTTTTTCCATTCGTCATTGCAACTCATTCCTTTTTCTTGAGCCAAGCCCGCCAGACTTAGCGCGCTGACAGTCATCAAAAGAAACACACAATTGATCCAAATTTTTTTGCTCATAGCTCTCTCCCGGTTAACAGTTGATTGGTTCAGAATTGTTAGACGCGGGGTAAGTGGCAATGCTCAGCAAAAGGTTTCAGCTAAAACTTATATTGGCGACGATGGTCGAGATAACGCATCATCATGCCGTATCGTGTAGTTTGCCAATACATGCATTCGATTTAGTCCACGTTCTTCTCCGCGCTCAATTTGGATCAGACGGGTAATTGCACCGATCACAGGATTTATCGAAAAAGTGCTCCCAGCGAATCCTTGGCCTGTTGCTTGCTAGCTAAGGTGTACCGAATTCTTCCCCCTCATTGTTAATGTTAAAAACACAAGGAGGCCCACGATGACAATTAAACAACGAATGCTGGCTGTGGGCGCAGCCGCAGCATTACTTTTCTCAGGCATGGCTTTTGGCCGCATCACCGGATC
>DAOMFR010000034.1:0-9944 GCA_035429885.1 Blastocatellia bacterium | reverse complement strand
CAAACAGTCTATAAACCGGCAACCTATCCGACTAAACGGCATGGCAGTTCAAAGCTGAAAACTGCGCTGACAATTGCGGCTCCTGCGGCAATCGGAGCAGGTATCGGCGCGGCGGCTGGCGGTAAGAAAGGCGCCGGAGTGGGCGCATTAATCGGAGGAGGAGGAGGCGCGCTTTACCACTTAATCAAGAATCGCTAAATTCGTTGAAGTAAATGCCCAGTAAAAAGGCTGCTCAATTGAGCAGCCTTTTTGTTTAATTGGAAATTGATGGCGATTTGCTCGACCACTATTTTTTAACGAACTTCAGTGACGCAGAGTTGATGCAGTAGCGCAACCCGGTCGGTTTTGGCCCATCGTCAAAAACATGACCCAGGTGGGATTCGCAACGGCTGCACATCACTTCAACGCGCTGCATGCCAAAACTGTTGTCTTCGTGAGTCGAAATGTTGGCTTTTTCAATCGGTTGCCAATAGCTTGGCCAACCCGTGCCGGAATCGAATTTGGTTTTGGAACTGAACAATTCCTGACCGCAGGCGATACACACATAAACGCCGTCTTCGTGGTTATCCCAATATTCGCCAGTGAAAGCGCGTTCCGTTCCTTTCTGCCGAGTAACATAAAACTGCATCGGCGTCAGTTCTTTCTTCCACTCCTCTTCACTTTTCACGATCTTGGCACCCTCTTTCTTCTCTTGCAGGTTCTGTTCAGTTTTCTGTTTTGTTTTATCGGCTTGTTTGGGCGATTGGAATGTATAAGCCACCGCAAACGCCAAACACATTCCCAAAGCAACTACAATTTTCAACATAAATTGCACCTCGTTAGATGATATCGGGCGAACTCGGAATGTTCCGAATACGCCCGACAGTTTAACGCTGGATGTGAGCCGTTTATTCCATTTGAAGCGGCCGGAAACTCAGAGGATCAGGCTTTTTTGTTATCAGCCTTTTTGTCTTCGGGTTTCTTTTCTTCAGTCTTTGGCTCTTCCCAATTGTTGATAACGATTTTTCCGTTTTCGATGATTAAGGCCAGGGGAATAATTTTGGTTTCCGATTTGACGACCTGTTCGTCGGTGAAAGTATAGAAGAAACTTTGCACGAACACGTTCGGGTCGGTGCGATCAATATCCGGAGTTCCGTCAGTTTGCGCGACTTTAAGGTCTTTGAACTTGCCGAGCAGACTCTCTTTCAAGGTTTTGTTTTCAGCAACCAGTTTCTGACGAGCGGCGGTTGAAATCATCGCTTCGGCTTCCGCCCACTTGCCTTCGCGAACGAAACCATTGAAGGCCGAATACGCCGTGCCAATTTGTTTTAAGTCTTGAAGCGAAACCGGCGGCGGCGGCGGCAACGGAGCAGGGCGCGAATTCGCCCAACGATAAACGCTCCAGGTGCCAATCAAAAAAGCGATGGTCACAAACCACAAAACCGGCAGCAAAGCCTTGTTCCCTGTATCTTTGCCAAGCTCTTCACGCGCTCTGGCTTCTGTATCTTCGAAAATTGTCCTCATGGTTTTCCCCTGAAAAATATCGGTTTGAATTGTCGCTCAAAGTAGCTGACCTCAACCAAAAGTGTCAAACAATCATCCCAGCGTAACAGCAGTTGCAGAACGCACACTAACACAACACCTTGCAGCCAAATCATCGGCCAAAGTATTTGTTTGCATAGACCGAAATCGGCAGTTAAGCTTTGCCCTTATGTTTTATTGGTCAGCTCTGCTAAGCAGAACGGCTTTGATCTCAATTGATAACCAACTAACTTTCATCATGAGCACAAAAACAACTCTTGGCATTTTTGGTTTGGGCACTGTGGGCACAGGCGTCGTGGCCTTGTTGCGCGACAACCCGCAATTCGATATTCGCGCCATTTCGGTGCGCGATCGCAACAAAACTCGCGACTTTGATTTTTCCCAGTTCGAAATGAATCAAGATCCGTTCAAGCTGGCGGAAGACCCCGGCATTGAAATCCTGGTTGAAGTCGCGGGCGGCATTGATCCGGCATACGAAGTCGTCAAACGAGCCATCACCAGCGGTAAACACATCGTCACCGCCAACAAAGAACTAATTGCCAAACACGGCCCGGAGCTCTTTGCGTTGGCCAATGAACACAATGTCACGATCTTTTTTGAAGCCGCCGTCGGCGGAGGCATTCCGCTAATTTCGACCTTGCAACGCGGTTTGCAGGCCAACAAAGTTTCGCGTGTCGCCGGAATCGTCAACGGCACCACCAATTACATCCTGACTAAGATGGAGCGTGAGCAGAAATCTTTTGCCGACGCGCTGGCCGAAGCTCAGGAGGCCGGCTACGCCGAAGCCGATCCGGGCGACGACATCGAAGGCCGCGACGTGGTTTACAAAATCACCATTCTTTCTTCGCTGGCGTTTCAGGCTCCCATCGAAGTCGAAAAGGTTTACCGGCAAGGCATTACGGAAATCAGTGATCTGGACATCAAGCTGGCGCGCGAATTTGGCTATCGCATCAAGATGATCGGCTTGGCTCAGCGCGGAGAAAACGACGCCCTGGATGTTCGCGTGCACCCGATGCTGGTTCCGCTCGGCCATCCGCTGGCCGGTGTGGATGGCGTAAATAACGCTATTTTCATCAGTGGCAGCGCCGTCGGCGAAATCATGCTGATGGGGCCCGGAGCCGGGCGTTACCCAACCGCCAGCGCGGTTGTCGGCGATGTGATCAACATCGCCAGCGCCATTAAGCTGCCGGACTTCGCGCAATACTTTCAACTGCCAATCAGCTCCAACGTCAGCAAAGTCATGCCGATTGAGGAATCGGAAAACGCTTACTACATTCGGCTGGAGACGCGCGATTCACCGGGAGTAATTGGCCATCTGGGTTTGGCATTCGGCAATCACGGAGTCAGCTTGCACAGCTTCACACAGCGCGGAGTCACCGAAGACGGAACCGCTACAATCGTGCTGCTGACTCATCAAGTGAAAGAAAAGCAGCTTCAAGCAGCGTTGAAAGAAATCATCGCGCATCCAACGACAAAACAAATTGGTGTGCTGCTTCGAGTATTGAGTTAAGGGGAAATTGTTATGGCTGTGAATGCAATTTATCTGGGAATCAAAGGAGCCGTCGTCGCGCTCAATCGTGCAACCGGCGAAGAAATCTGGCGAACGGCGCTGAAAGGCGGCGATTTCGTCAACGTTGTACTGGATGGAAATCAGCTTTACGCCACGACCAAGGGCGAGATTTTCTGTCTGGACACAACGACCGGTGAGCCTCGCTGGCACAATAAATTGTCTGGCTTGGGATTGGGGCTGATTTCCATCGCCACGCCGAGTGGCAGTCAGGTATTGACCGCTCAGGAAAAACGACAGCGCGACGCAGCAGCCGCAGCTACTGCAGCAAGCGCCAGCTAAACTATGCCCACTGCCCCACACATCGTCATCATCGGAGCCGGGTTCGGCGGCCTGACAGCGGCGCAGGCGTTGAAAAACGCGCCAGTTCAAATCACCGTCGTTGACCGCACGAACCATCATTTGTTCCAACCGCTGCTGTATCAAGTGGCGATGGCGGGGCTTTCTCCAGCCGACATTGCCGCTCCGATTCGAGCCATTCTCCGCAAACAAAAAAACGTCTCGGTCATGCTGTCCGAAGCCTCTGGAGTAGACTTCGCCAAGCGCGAAGTCATTCTGGGTGAACAACGGCTGGCGTACGATTACTTGTTGCTGGCGACCGGCGGGCGAACCAGTTATTTCGGTCACGACGAATGGGAATTGTTCGCGCCGGGATTGAAGGATTTGGACGACGCCGTCGAAATTCGCCGCCGGGTGTTGATGGCGTTTGAGGCTGCCGAAAAGGAATTAGACGCACAGCGCCGCCGGGAATTGCTAACCTTTGTTGTCGTTGGCGGAGGCCCGACCGGAGTCGAGTTGGCGGGTTCCATCGCCGAACTGGCGCGGTTCGTTCTGTCTCGAGATTTCCGCACCATTCAACCCGAAGCCGCCGAAATTTTGCTGCTCGAAGGCGGCGATAAAATCCTGGCCAGCTTCACGCCTGATTTGGCTGAAAGCGCGTTGCGGCAATTGACCGCGCTCGGCGTCACAGTTCGCACAGGCGCTCAGGTCACCAACATTGACGAAACTGGGGTGCAGCTTGGTACTGAAAAGATCAATGCGGCGACGGTAATTTGGGGAGCTGGCGTTCGAGCAACAGCGCTGACGCAATCCTTGGGCGTGGAAACCGATCGCGCTGGTCGCGTTCACGTTGAACGGGATTTGAGCTTGCCCGGTCACCGCGAAGTGTTCGCCATCGGCGATATGACGCTGTTTCTGCAGGACGGAAAACCTCTGCCCGGCGTCAGTCCAGTAGCCATGCAAATGGGTGAAGCAGTCGCCCGAAATATCCAACTCGACCTGAAAGGCAAACCGCGTCAAGAATTTCATTACATCGACAAAGGCACCATGGCCACGATTGGCCGCAAAGCCGCCATCGCTCACGTGGGCAAATTGAAATTGTCCGGTTTTCCCGCCTGGTTGTTCTGGCTGGGATTGCACATCTGGTTTTTGATTGGATTCCGCAACCGGTTTGCGGTCATGTTCAATTGGGCGTGGTCGTATTTCACCTATCAACGCGGCGCGCGATTGATTACCGGCAGGCGGTTGAGCCTGCGTCCGCGCAGAAAACTGATAACACCTGAAGACCTTCAATCCGCCAATCAGCGCGAAGGCGAATACAAAGTAAACTGAAGTTCCGCACTGTTAACATTAATCCTCCGACTTTTTTGTTTACGGCGCGCGGCCAAGTGCATAGAATACGTCCCGATTGCCCACCCTTCCTCCCATAGTCTGAAAAGGCATTTCCCCTTTATCTATTTTATCCCCCCAACAACCAAGGACTCCCACATGGCGACTTCTGCGGCCTCGCTTTTCACGACTGCATCAGTTTCAACCACCAATTGGTTGATCAGTAAAAAAGACGACTGGGTTTGGGTACTGGGCGGAGCAATCGCTTCGTACGTAATTTTGGCGGCGTTCATGGCTGGATTTCCGGTCTCGGCAATGGGCTTTGTTATGCTGTTTCTGTTGGAAGCGCCACACGTGTTCGCCACGGCAACGCGCAGCTATCTTGATCCGGCGGAACGGCAACGATTCGGATGGTTTCTGTGGTTGCTGATTCCGTTGACGTTGGTCGGGCCTGTGTTTGTCTGGCTGGGACTCGCCAAACTCTTTTTTGCGCTGTCGTTCTGCTGGCTGCATGTGCATTACGCCAAGCAGCATTTGGGCTTCGTCATGCTTTACAAACGCAAAGCAGGCGAATTCGACGATTTCAAACTAGACAAGTATTTCCTACTGACTTCGTTGACGCTGCCGCTGATTTTCTTTTTCTCCTTCAATCCACAAACAGCTTTGATCAACGTCGGCCTCTTTCTCATGTATCTGGTGTTGACGGGGTTTTATCTGGCCAGGCAATTCAGCAAGCCCAAACTGGTTTTGCCCAAACTGTACTTGTTGGGCTTGATCATTCCGTTGCAGTGGTTGGCGTTTTGGTACGCAGAAAGCAGCGGACACGGGATCAAAGTGGCAGGCTTGCTGATCGGACTGGGCCACGCCTTGCAATATCACAAGCTCACGCGGCTGTATCACCACACCGAACGCGCAGAAACCGGCGGCAAGAAACTCTGGTACTCACTCGCCGGTTATCTGTTCGTGATTCTTGGTCTCAACCTGGTGTTCAACATTTTGCCGCGCAGCTTTGCCAGCAGCGATTATGCCTTTGCCGCGCTGTGGGGAATGTCGTTTCAGCATTACTTGCTGGATGGCAAGCTATGGAAAACCAAAGACTTTCCGATCTTCCGTAAGGCGCTGGGCATTTGAGCCGGCTCAATGCCACCAATCGGCTTCGTTCAAAATGCGGCCGAGGCAATGGTGGCTTTTCCCTGAGCAAGTCGCTGGAGTTTTTCCGGTCCAATGACTTCTTCCGTCATCCAGGGAACGATGACAACGCGCTTGGCATAGTTCTGTTCAACTTCGCGAATCTGCTTCAATTCCGCCGCCGCGCGTTCAACCAGCAGCGGGTCTGTGGTGTCGGTCACCGCCAAACTGTTGTTAATGATCCAGGCATAAGGCTCGATGCTGGCGCGCCGCAGATCATTCTGTAGCTGCGCGGCTTCCAATACAGGAGTCGTTTCGGGAAGAGTCACCAGCAGGACCTTCGTAAAACTCTGGTCTTTCAGTCGCATCATTGGTGTCACCAAATGACTGCTCATCGCTCCGGCGTTTCTTAACACTTCACGGTGATAGGCTCCCGTCGCATCCAGCAACAGCAAGGTGTGGCCGGTTGGCGCGGTATCCATCACCACAATTTCGCGCCGGGCGCTGGACACGATGCGCGAAAACGCATGAAAGACCGCGACTTCTTCTGTGCAGGGAGAGCGCAGGTCTTCTTCCAGCAAAGCCAAACCGGCAGCATCCAGCCCTTTTCCGGTTCGTTCGATGACGTGTTTTCTATACGCTGCTGTCTCGGCTTCGGGATCAATTCGGCTGACTTTCAACCCGGAAACATTCGCGCCCACAGCAGCGGAAATATGAGCCGCCGGATCGGTGGTGGTCAGATGTACCGGCAACCCGCGCCTAGCCAATTCCGTGGCGATGGCAGCGGCAATCGTCGTCTTCCCAACACCGCCCTTGCCCATGACCATCACCAACCCATGTCCGGCAGAGGCAATGTCTTCCACCAAACTCGACAAGCCGGGAAGTCGAGAAGTTGCCCTTCGTAATTCTTCATTTCCTGCAATTGCCGGAAGCGGTTTTGGCTCAAGCAACAGGCTGCGCAAAGCGTCAATTCCGACGATGTTGTACCCGCGCAGCGAAATCTGCATCTGCGGCAGTGTTTGCAACCGTTCGGGCATTGCGGCCAGCGCTTTTTCGCCACGCTGTTCCAGCGCCAATGCAACTGCATCCGTGTGGTCGGTCGCGTGAAAGACTCCATTGATGATCAGAAATTGATTGCGAAGCCCGAGCTCTTCCAGCTCGATACTGGTGCGCTCCGCTTCCTTGATCGAGCTCTGGTCAGGGCGAGTCACCAGCACCAACGTCGTCTGCGCGGCATTGGAAAGTGCGGCAACGGTCGCCGCATATTTTTCCTGCTGAGTTTTCAATCCCGAAAGCGGCCCAAGACACGACGCGCCTCGCTCATTTGTAGCCAAAAACCCCGACCACGCAGCCGGAAGCTGCAACAATCGCAAGGTGTGGCCGGTGGGAGCCGTGTCGAAAATCACATGATCGAACTGAGCCGCCATCGCTTCGTCAACGATGAATCCTGTAAATTCATCGAAGGCGGCGACTTCAACCGTGCAGGCTCCCGAAAGCTGCTCCTCCATTCCGGCAATGGCATCCGTCGGCAAGGCTCCGCGATACGGTCCGATGACACGTTCGCGGTAATCTTTCGCGGCGGTTTCAGGATTGATATTGAGAGCAGATAACCCTGGGATAGATGGAACAGGTTTGGGCTGCGATGAAAGCTGCACACCCAGCACTTGATCGAGGTTGGAAGCAGGGTCGGTGCTGATCAGCAACACGCGTTGTCCCTGATCAGTGAGCGCAAGCGCGGCGGCGCATGCTGTTGAAGTTTTGCCAACTCCGCCTTTGCCTGTGAAAAACAGAAATCGTGTGGCGTGATCAATCAGGTTCATGACAACTCCTTCAACAGCACTTGGACTCATTCGGCAGAACCGTGAGCATACGCCCCGCTCTGACTGACTCTATCGGTTCTCTCGCGAAGCTGACGCCGACATAGCTCGCCAGAGCAACGCGATCTGGATAAGCGGCGCGACTAACGATTCGCCCATCCACCAGAATCAGCGGCAAACAACCGTTTCCCTCCTGATGAAGCGCGGCGTTCACGGATTCATTACCAACGAAGACGCCGGGTTCCTGAGCCAGATTGTACCGCTCAACCTGGATGCCTTGTGTCTTCAACCATTCCAGATCAGCAGCAAAGCGCGGCAGCACAGGGTCAATATCTGTTCCGCAAATCCCGGTTGAGCAACACATTGGCGGATCAAACACTTCAAGTATTTTCACGATACCCTCTCTAAAAATGCCTTCGCACAGTTATCTGTTTGCGGTGGCGACAAACCCTTTCATCCAGGCGTGGATTTCATCGCGCACACGGCGGAAGACCGCCAGCGTCGTCGCTTCATCGGCAGCGCCGGGAGCAGGCGGATCTTCAAAACTGTGATGGATGCGCTGGGTCTTTCCGGGAAATACCGGGCAAACTTCGTTGGCATGATCACAAACGGTGATGACGTAATCGAAATCTTGCCCGATGAATTCATCCACGTTCTTTGACCGGTGGCCAGAAATATCAATGCCAATTTCGCTCATCGCCTGAATGGCTTCCGGCCGCACAAAACTGGCGCGAGTTCCCGCACTGAACACTTCCAACCTGCCGCCGCCTTCGTGACGCAACAAACCTTCAGCCATTTGACTTCGAGCCGAATTGCCAGTGCAAAGAATCAACACTCGTTTTGTTTTCGTGTGCATAAATGTCGGGTCAAGTTTGAGCGTCAGAAAAGCCGCCGATGAACACCGCGGCAGATTCCATTCCGGCGAATTTGCCAGACGCGTTTGGTAATCGGCGCGGATTGTCTCCTGAAATCCAAACCGGGTATGAAAGTAATCTTTGGCTGTTGTGGTCAGCAAAACCACTTCTTTGATACCCGTGCGAGCAGCGTTTTCCAGCAATTGCCGGACGAGCCTGGAACCAATTCCCAGCCCTTGTTGTTCGGAAGAAACAGCAGCGGAGCGCAACAATCCAAGTTCTCCATGCCGTTCCAAACCTACACAACCGACAATCTCCCCATTGCTGGCTTGCGCGATCAGAAAATTGTGAAGGTGTTCGCTCACACCTTCGTGGGGCAAATCCGCCGCCGAAAGCACTGCCAGAATCTCCGGCAGGTTGGCGGCGGATGCAGATTCGATTGTGATGAGTTGATTCGTCATTTTATCGAGTTAACGAAACCAGACTAGGCGCTGTTGTGCAGCACGCGGTAGCGTTGGCTTGCTCAGGCAGATTGTCTTCCAGTACGACAAACACTTCCCAAGCATTGCCATCCGGATCGCTGACCCAGGTTTTATCCTGCACGGCGAAACAACAACTGGTTTTCATTTCATCTTTCGTGGCCAATCCTGCATCTTGCCAGCGCTGGCGAACCGCCATCACATCTTCGGTTGAAGCGACTTGGATGCCCAAATGCGATAACCGCGAAATCGCTCCTTCACCTGGCGAAACCTCATTCATCGCCAGATTCAGTGGCGGATTCTGCACGTCAAACTTCGCGTAGCCGGTGCGCACTTTGCTGGGTTCGATGCCCAGCATTTTGCGATAAAACTCTATGCTTTGCCCGATGTTGCTGACATTGAGTGAAACGTGCGGCTTCAATGTCTGGATCGTCTGCGTCGTATTGCTCATTGATTCTCTCCTTCTGTGTTTTCTGCGTTTAATTTCATATTCGTTTTGCCGAATATGAAGCGCACAATATCGCGCCCGTTCACATTCGTCAAGACGAATATGAGATTTTGTGGTAAATTTTCGTGGCCATGAAAACCAAGGATGAAAAATTTGATGTGGCGGCATTTTTTCTGGCGCTTTCTGACCGAACGCGTTTGCGGCTGTTGAACCTGATGGGCGATGACGAAGTGTGCGTCTGCTTTTTCGTGGAGGTCTTGGGCGAACCACAGCCGAAAATTTCGCGGCATCTGGCTTATTTGCGGCAAGCGGGCGTGGTGGCGGCTCGGCGCGAAGGCAAGTGGATGAATTACCGCATTGTGGAACCACCCGATCCGCACGCGGCGCATGTGTTCAACGAAGTCCGCGCCTGGTTGCGCGAAGACGAAGAACTGAAAAGCGACCGCGAGCGATTGGTCAATGTTTGCTGCGCACCGCGAATGCCCGTGCAATTGCTCAGCGCGCCCAAACCAGCCAGCTTGG
>DAOMFR010000033.1:39274-50419 GCA_035429885.1 Blastocatellia bacterium | reverse complement strand
GATTTTGAGATGACTTCGCCGCGCATTGTGGAGATCGCTGGTGAAGCTTCTGGCAGGCTACAAGGCAAAGAGCGCGTTGGGGAATATTGGGCAAAGGGGTTGGCACTGTCGCCGGATCTGCACTTTGAATTGATTTCCGTGTTGACCGGTGTCGGCAGCGTGACGTTGTACTATCGAAATCATCGCAGCCAATTGGTTGCTGAAGCTTTTCACTTCAATGCTGAAGGGAAAGTTGAACGAGCCTTCGCGCATTATTCCCAGTAAAAGTTGCAGTGACTGACTGTTTTCACGCAAAACTGCAAAGGCCGCGAAGAAGCAGAACACTTCTTCGCGGCCTTTGTCGCACTCCAAATTGTTACCCTTTTCTCTGCCCGCCTTTTTGCCCGCCGCCTTTCTGTTTGATGCGAATCGGCGTCGCAAAGAAATCAAAGCTTTCGCGCAGCCGGTTGATCAGGTATCGCTCATAAGAAAAGTGGAACGGTCTGGGGCTGTTGGTGAACAACACAAACGTCGGAGGACGAATTCCGGCTTGCGTGATGTATTTGACCTTCAGCGGCCGTCGGGCGGAACTCAGCCCTTTCGGCTGTTCCAGATACTCGGCGTAAAACTGATTTAGTTCTGCCGTCGGAATTCTCAGGTTTCGAGCCGCATTCGCCTTGGCGATCAGTTCCGGCAACCGCACGACTCGTTGGCCGGTCAACGCCGAAATGGTGATGATCGGCGCGTAATCCAGAAACTTCATGGCTTCGCGGATCTTCTCTTCGGTTCGGTAAACCGTATTGGTGTCTTTTTCAATCGCGTCCCATTTGTTGACCAACACAATCAACGAACGCCCGGATTCGTGAGCATAACCAGCAATGTTGGCGTCCAACGCCGTTACGCCTTCAATTGCGTCAATCACCATCAACACCACGTCGGCGCGTTCGATGTGTTTGCGCGCCATGACCACCGAAAGCTTTTCGGCCATTTCGTTGGTTTTGCCTTTGCGGCGAATTCCGGCGGTGTCCACGAACCGAAGCTTAATCGGATTCCCGGCTTCGTCCTTTGCCTCAAACACAGAATCAACTGCGTCGCGCGTCGTGCCGGGAATCGGCGAAACGATCACTCGTTCCTGCCCAAGCAGTTTGTTGATCAGCGAGGATTTGCCGACATTCGGACGACCGATGACGGCGACGTTAATTTCGTCATTTCGTTCCTTGCGAAATTCAACCACGGGAAGTCGTTCAATAATGGCATCCAGCAAATCGCCCAGGCCAGCGCCATGTTCTGCTGAAACCGGAAAAACTTCGTCGTAGCCAAACTGATGGAATTCCGCCGCTTGATCGCCTACGCGAGCCGTGTCGGCTTTGTTGGCGATCACAAAAACCGGCTTGTTCAACGTCCGCATCATTCGCGCCAGCTCTTCATCCAGCGAAGTCATGCCATCGCGGACGTCAACGACAAATAGCAGCAAACTAGCTTCACTAATCGCCGCTTGCGCCTGTTTGAAGATATTGGACGGGATGATGGCTTCATCGTCGGGGACGATGCCGCCCGTATCGACAACCCGAAACATTCGGTTTTGCCATTCGGCCTGGCCATAAATTCGGTCGCGTGTGATTCCTGGCAAATCTCCAACAATCGAACGCCGGGATCCAATTATCCGATTGAATAAAGTGGACTTGCCCACATTTGGCCGGCCAATGATGGCCACAATGGGCGACGGCTCCGGTTCAGCTTCGCTAAGCTGCTCCAAAATTTCGCCTTCTAAACTTTCGCCTTCTAAATTTTCTAGTGCTACCTGCTCCATAATCGAATCTGTTCTGCCGCTTAGACATAAGCTGAAACCGCATTGCGGTTTTATAAGTCTTGTAGCATAGAGAAAGATGTTCGGGCTGACAACTGGTCCCTTTTAAGTCAGCCGAAATGAAGCAAATGGATTCAATAGAAGAACAAGGAGATGTTAAATGCGAAAACTGATTATTGGCTTGATGCTGACCGCGTCTTTGGCGGCGTCAGCTTTCGGCCAGGATGCCAAAGCCAAAGCTGAAGAGATTCTCAAACAGGCACGCGCCGCCATCGGCAGCGAGTCGAAATTCAAAAGCTTGCAAACGTTATCTGCTGAAGGAGTTTCCCGTCAAAGTTTTGGGCAATTCCAAAACGAAAGCCAGCTCGAACTGGAATTTATGATGCCGGACAAGCTCCGCATCTCCAATATCTCCCAGCAAGGCACTCGCATCCGCGGGTACAACGGAACCACAAACTGGAATGACTTCATTCCGGGCGTCGGCGGCGGAGGCGGTTTTGGTGGACCTGGCGGCGGAGGCAATCGAGGCTTTGGTGGCCCTGGCGGCCCTGGAGGTCCCGGCGGAGCCACTAGCCCGATGGCAACCTACATGCAACAACAAGCTCGCCGCGAGTTCATCCAAGTCTTGTTGGGCTGGTTCCTGGCTCCCCCGGCTTCAACTGGAACGCAATATAACTACCTTGGCGAAGCGCCCGGCCCCGAAGGCTCCAAGCTGGACGTGATTGACGCCAAAACGTCCGACGGAATCAGCACTCGTCTTTACATCAACAAAGAAAGTCATCAGCTGGTCGGCTTAAGCTACAAGGCGAAAAGCCTGCGATCGGCCATGGGCAATCGTGGCCCCGGTGGTCAGGGCGGCCAAGGCAGACAAGGTGGAGATCGTCCGCCGCAAGCCGCCGGTCAGGCCCAGCCTCCGGGACAGCAAGGTCAGCAGGGTCAGGGTCAACAGGGCCAGCGGCGTGAACCAACGCCGGAAGAACGCGCTCAGCGTGAACAACGAATGAAGGAAATGGCGGAAGCCTTCGAAAAATCTCCGGACGTGGATTACCGTTGGGCCTTGGCCGATTACAAGAGCGTGGGCGGTCTGAACCTCCCGCATCGTTTGACCAAGATCGAAGCGGGCACTCCCAACGAAGAATGGGAAATCAGCAAATACAAAGTAAACCCCAAACTGGCTGCTGACCGGTTTGAGAAAAAAGAAAAGGCTCCGGCTCCAGCCAATTAAACCTGGCTAAATCGGCGGATCATCACTACAGCGCAGAGAGGTTCTGACGAAGCTCAGCTCTCTGCGCTGTTTCTATTTCGCGTTGAATTTATCGTCTGTTCAGGTTTGTTGTATTACGCTTACGCAGCAATCCCCGACATTGAGAACCGACATGAGAATTCTGCTGGTCGAAGATGAACCGGATGTAGCCCGAATGCTGGCCAAAGGTCTGCGTGAACAGACCTACGCCGTAGACGTGGAAAACGATGGCCAAGCTGCGATGTATCAGACGCAAATGAATGATTACGATCTGATCATTCTGGACGTGATGCTGCCTCGCAAAGACGGGTTTACGATTTGCCGCGAATTGCGCAAAGCAGGTTCGGCTGTGCCGGTGTTAATGCTGACTGCCAAAGATGATGTCCGGGATCGCATTACGGGGTTGGATTCAGGAGCGGATGATTACCTGATCAAGCCATTTGATTTCCACGAATTGCTGGCCAGAGTCCGAGCGCTGCTCCGGCGCGGGCCGACGCTGCAACCAGAAATAATTGAGGTGGCCGACCTGAAAATTGATACCCGCTCCCATCAGGTTACGCGCACAAATCTGACGATTGAATTGACAGCGAAAGAATATGCTTTATTGGAATATCTGGCGCGGCGCGCAGGGCAAGTAATTTCTCGCACGGAAATCGCCAGCCACGTTTGGGATGAAAACTTCGACCCGTTTTCAAACCTGATCGAAGTTTACATTCAACGGTTGCGCAGAAAGATTGATGACGGCCACGAACTGAAGCTCATTCGCACATTGCGAGGCGAAGGTTACAGATTAGCGACAGGAAGCGAAATCGCGCCCGAGTGAACTTATGCTTGATTCGGTACGAACAAGACTGACGCTTTGGTACACAGGCGTTTTGGCGATGGCGCTGATCATTTTCTGCGTCAGTACCTACTATCTTTTGTCGAATAAACTCCACCAAAAATTAGATGCCGAAGTGCGAACAACCATTGAAGGAATCTCTCGATTATTGGTGTATGAATTGAGCGAAGGGGAAAAAGAAACTCAAGCTTTGCACAGCGCGCTGAGCGAACATTATTTTCCCAATCAAGCCGCGGCCATTTTTGATGCAGAGGGGCACCTCTTAACAGAAAAACCTTTGGCCAACAATTTCCACGCCGAAGTCCCAGCGAGGGCTTCGACTGCCACCGAAATAATTGAGCTTGTTTCCTTGCCTTACAAAGGTACAACTCCAAATGGGAGCGTTCGGGTCGCCGTCCAACGCGTAAAAGCCCCCAATGAAAACAAAAGTTATGTGATCGTCGTCAGCCAGCCTCTCAAATCGCTATCGAATGAACTGGCGATTTTGCGAGATATCTTGCTGGCATCTGTGCCTGTAGCGTTGTTGTTGGCTGGACTCGGCGGATGGTTTCTGGCGCGAAAGAGCCTTTCTCCCGTGGTGGTGATGTCTGAAAGCGCACGGCGGATCAGCGCTGAAAATTTGGACGAGCGCTTGCCGGTTGCCAATCCGAAAGACGAGCTCGGCAAATTAGCGGCGACGTTTAATGAGATGCTGGAACGGTTGCGCGATTCTTTCACACTGCAACGTCATTTTATGGCTGACGCGTCGCATGAATTGCGAACGCCTCTATCCGTCATGCGGACCGCAGCGGCAGTCACACTGGAACAACCTAGCCGCAACGAAGCTGAATACCGCGAAGCCCTGGAAATCATTGACCGGCAAGCAATCCGGTTAGCGCGAATTGTCGAAGACATGTTCACGTTGGCACGTGCAGACGCCGGAAAGCGCGAACTAAAACAGCAGGATTTGTATCTGGATGAACTTGTCGCTGAAACGGCTCGCGCTGCCGCCGTGTTGGCCGAACGCAAAGGCGTTATCGTAAGCGTCAACACGAATTCCGAAACGCTGTACCGCGGAGACGAAGACTTGCTGCGGCAAATGATGTTAAATCTCCTCGACAATGCGATTAAGTTCACGTCTGAAGGCGGAAACGTCTGTTTGCAACTATCAAAAGATGATTCACGACACATCATCACGGTCACAGACACAGGTAGCGGGATTCCAATCGAAGCTCAGCCGTATGTCTTCGAACGGTTTTACCGAACTGATCAATCCAGATCGCGGCCTGAACAAGCCAACGGCAGTGGCGCGGGGTTGGGGCTTTCCATTGCACGCTGGGTTGCGGAAGCTCACCATGGCTCACTGAGCTTGGCGCAATCCGATGCGGCGGGAAGCGTCTTCGTCGTTTCGTTACCCGCTGAAAATTGAGCAAGCTGGGTTTATCTTCTATTCATCTCGTTTTCTATAACCTGCAAATGCTCCCTCATTTGCGGAAGCGCGAAATCAAAATCCAAAGGAGTTCCATGAGCAAGAAAGCGTTTCATTCCCTGCTTTCGTCGTTTGCAATTATCACCCTTGCTTTTGTTTATACCGTCAGCGGCAACTCGCTAAAGGAGCAAAATCCTCCGAAGGTCACCAACAAATCTTCAGCCAACGTCGTGCGCTTCGCTGCGTTTGGAGATATGGGAACTGGTGATAGCGATCAAATAGATGTTGCGTTACGGATGGTCGCTTATCACAGCCAGCAACCGTTCGATACCGTCTTGATGCTGGGCGATAACATCTATCCCGATGGAAATCCTAAAGACCTCTTGGATAAATTCGAGCGGCCATACGCGGAATTGATCCGACGCGGCGTAAACTTTTATGCCTCGCTGGGCAATCACGATGTTCGAAAGGGTCGCGACGCTCAAATCCATTACCCGTTATTTCACATGGAAGGACATTCTTACTACTCCTTTACCAAAGGCCCGAAAGCCGACAACCTAGTCGAATTTTTCGCGCTCGATTCAACCAGCTTTGATGGCGAGCAATATCGCTGGCTGGAAAACGCCCTAGCTGGATCGAAGGCGCAATGGAAGCTCGCGTTCTTTCACCATCCGATTTATTCGTCGGGCAAGACACACGGTTCCGACACCAAGCTCCGCGCCCAGATTGAACCACTGTTTGTGAAATACGGCGTCGCCGCCGTATTTGCCGGTCACGATCACGTTTACGAACGAACCAAACCACAGCAAGGCGTGCAGTATTTCGTTTGCGGCATTGGCGGCAAATTGCGCAGCGGCAATTTAGACAAACACAGTTCGCTGACCGCTGTCGGCAATGATGAGGTCAATGGATTCATGGTCGTCGAAGTCACAACGGAGCGTCTTGCTTTTCAAGCCGTGGACGCTTCTGGTCGCATCTTCGACAGCGGAGAAATCATGCCTAAAACCAGAGCGCGCGCCGTCGGCACCAACTAAGTCGGTTTTCAGGTGAATGCACGGCAGGTTTTCCAATTTGCCGAGAATTCTGCAAGTGCGGAAATTTCGGGCAGATTGAAAAATCTGCCCTACACGAGATTGAAAACTGCTCTAAGCCCATGAACTTGTAGACAACCTGGAGGTTGGCAATGGAACTACGAATGAAATCAATCACATTGGCGTTGCTCGTTGCTGGCTGCATTTCTGCGACCAGCTTTGCCCAGGAAACAGAAAAGAAAGTCACAATGAAAGATTTGCCACCGGCCGTTCAGACGAAGGTCAAAGAAGTCAGCAAAGGGGCCAGGCTCCGCGGGCTGGCGATGGAAACCGAAAATGGAAAGACGTTTTACGAAGCCGAATTAACGGTCAATAGCCACAGTAAGGATGTGACGTTTGCCCCCGACGGCAAAGTCGTCACGATTGAAGAGCAAGTGACGTTGGCCTCGCTGCCCGTCGCCGCCAAAACTGAAATCCTGAAACAGGCTGGCAAAGGCAAAATTCAACTGGTCGAATCCATCACTGAAAATAACGCCATCGTCGCTTACGAGGCGCACATCAAAACCGCTGGAAAGATGTCGGAAATCAAGGTCAGCCCGGAAGGCAAACCGATCAAGGACTAACCTGACACACACCATGGAGAAACACTTCGAGATGAACGATATTCTGATTCTCAGACCACGCATTGAGATAGGATTGCCTCGCCGACATCATCTCCTTCTTTCCATCACGACATTTTTGCTCGCCGTTTTTCTCTTCGCAGGTTGTTTTTGCGGAACTGCTTACGGACAACAACCGTCAACGTCCAATCCTCCACCAGCTAATGCGCTGACTCTGGAAACGGCAATTCAACTGGCGCTGGCACAGGCTTCAATGTTTCAACAGGCGCAGATCAACGAACGTCTGGCGGCAGAAGATGTCAGGCAAGCTCAGGCGGCTTACCTGCCCAAACTGGTCAGCCCGATCAATTTCATCTACACCTCTCCGCTGATCGGAGCGCCGCCTGGATTGCCGCGCGACCCGGCTTTCATCGCAGCCAACGGATTGACGGAATATGAAGCGTTGATCGGCGTGACCGGCGAATTGGATGTGGCCGGACGGTTACGAACGACATTGAAACGCAATCGCGCCTTGCTTGAAGCGGCGCACGCCGGAACGGAAGCGGCGCGAATTGCGCTGGTGCAAGCAACCGGTGAAGCATATTTCGGATTGGCTCTGGCAGTGGCGCGGCAAAATGCCGCCGAAGCCAACCTGAACGCCGCCCAGGAATTTGAAAAAATCACTGACCTGCTGGTGAACGGCGGTGAAGTGGCGCAGATTGATTTGGTCAAAGCCCGGCTGCAAACCAATTCCCGCCGAGATGAACTGGAACAGGCTCGCGTGAATGCGTCTGCGGCAGCCGACAGCTTGCGCGTATTTCTCGGCCCAGATTTCACCACGGCTGTTGCGGTCACAGACCTGACGCAGACGCTGCCGGAGCTGGGTGAAATCGAACGCTTCACAGCCGAAACAATGTCGCGCCGCCCGGAGCTAGCTCAATTCGAAGCACAACGCCGCGCGTCTGAGTTTGACGTTTCACTTGCTCGCGCCGAACGTCGCCCGCAACTGACTTACAATCTGGCTGGCGGATTCGATTCTGATACATTGAAACCGGAACCGCTTCGCAACCATTCAGGCACGACGGCAACAGTCAGCCTGACGATTCCGATTTTCGATTGGGGCGCAAGTCGCAGCCGCGAACGCCAAGCCGCCTTGCGCGCCCAGGCACTGGAATCAACGCGAACTCTCGCTCTCAGGGTATTCGCACAACAGTTTTACACCGCGCGCGCTCAGGCGAGTTCGGCGGCGGAACGCATCAAACTGGCCAAAGCCGCCTTGCCGGACGCTGAAAACAATCTGGCGCTTTCGATCATTCGATACCGCGAAGGCGAAGCTCAAGTGATCGAGGTAACGGACGCGCAAAACACTCTGGTCGCAACGCGTGTGGCGTTGTACCAGGCAATTTTTGATTACCAGGTGGCATTGACGCGCCTGAAACAGGCAACCGGACAATGAGCGAACAAAATCCATCAACACAACATTCCGAGCATCTTTCACGACGCGAAAAAGCCCGCCTAAAACGTCAGCAACGCTGGGAACAATTCGGTGGCTGGCGAGGACTTGTTGTCACTCTAATTGCGTCGGCCTTGATCGCGCTGCTGGTGTACAAACTTTGGCCGTCAGCCGCCGAAGAAGAAAAACCGGAAGCCGTTGTCGTCAGTGTCCAGGTCGGCAAAGCCGAGTTTCAACCGATCGCGGCGAAAATTACTGCGTTGGGAACCATCACTCCCAAACAACAGGCGACGGTCAGCTCCAAGATTTCAGCGCCCATTGCACAAATGGCCTTGTTGAAAAACAAAGCTCTGAGTGCGGGCGCCGCCATCGCTGTTTTGGAATCGCGTGACTTGCAAGCTCAACGCACCGAAACGGATGCCGCATTGCAGGAAGCACGCGGCAATCTCCGCAGTTTGAACTCCGGCGCAATTCCACAAGCCAACGCTCAAGCAGAAAAAGACATGCGAGATGCGCGTGCCAACGTCGAAAACGCGCGGGCGACATACGAACGCCGCCAGAGTCTGTACAACCGTGGAGGCATTTCAAAGCGCGATCTGGAAGCGGCTCAGTTGACGCTGACAACGGCTGAAAACCAATTACGGCTGACCGAAGCGGCTATCAGATTGCGGCAGACAGCCATCAACCCGAACGACCGCGCGCAGGCTGAAGCCAGAGTGAAACAAGCAGAAGAACGTTTGGCGAATCTGGACGCGCAACTCAGTTATGCGACGATTCGGGCGCCGTTCGCGGGCGTCATCACAGATCAATTTCAATACAAGGGCGAATTCGCCGCCGCCGGAGCCAAACTGGTCAACATCGCCGATCTCAGCGAAGTTTTTATCAAAGCTCCCTTCCCCGACACTGTCTCTGCGCAAATCAAAATGGGCGATAGTGCCACCATCAGCCCGACGGACCTTCCCGGCGAAACCTTTCAGGCGCGAGTGTCGCTAGTCAGCCGCGCCAGCGATCCCGTGAATCGAACGATTGAAGTCTGGTTCAACCTGGACAATCGCAAAGGTCAGCTGCGCGCAAATTCAACCGCGCAAGTCACCGTAAACACTAACGCGACTTCTGCCGCATTGGTCGTTCCCGCTTCCGCCCTGACGCTCGACGCCACGAATGCCAACGAAGGCACGGTGATGGTTGTTGATAACAAATCCATCGCACACGAAACCAAAGTCACCACAGGCATTCGCACTTCTAAATTCATACAAATTCTTTCCGGTTTGAAAGGCGGAGAAACCGTGGTGGTCGAAGGCGCTTACGCCTTGCCGGACGGTTCGAAAGTGCAGATCAGTCAGGAGGAGAAAGACGGAAAAGAAACGGACAAATCCGGCAAAAGCGAGAAGGAAGGAAAAGACGATAAGAACGACGAGCAGGATTCGAAACCAGGAGCCAAACCGTGAATCTCGCCAACCTGATTTCGCATCAATCGCGCGCCATCATTGTTTTAGTGCTGCTGCTCTGTGCGTCTGGCTTGTACGCGGCGTTTCAGTTGCCGAGCGCGCTGTTTCCGCAAACGGATTTTCCGCGCATCGTCATCATCGTTGATAACGGCGTCGTGCCTGCACAGCAAATGCTGGTGGCAGTGACGCGTCCCATCGAAGAAGCAATGAACGGTATGCCGGGCATTGTTCGCATCAAATCGAAAACACAACGCGGCGCAACGGAGATCAGCCTCTTCTTTGATTGGCGCGTGGATGTCATTCAAACGCTGCAAATTGCTCAGGCACGATTGTCCCAGCTTTCGACAACGCTGCCGCCGACGGCTTCGATCCGCCGCATTGACCGTTTGACCTTCGCCATTTTCCCGGTCGCCGGTTACAGCCTGACTTCGGAAACGCGCGATCCGGCCAGCTTGCGCGACTTGGCCGTGTACACGATCAAACCTCGGCTGGCGCGTTTGCCCGGAGTCGCCGAAGTCAACATCGCCGGAGGCAAAACGCGCGAGTTTCACGTCACGGTTGACCCTGCACGACTAAACGCTCACGGCATTTCCTTGCAGCAAGTCTCTGATTCAGTTCGCAACGCCAACATCATTTCTTCGCCGGGCCTGATCGAAGAAAACCACAAACTGGAATTAACCCTGGTCAGCGGTCAGGCCAAAACCCCTGAAGAGTTGAACGACATTGTCGTGGGAACGATCAACGGAGCGCCCGTCACCGTTGCCGACATTGCCACAGTCAGCGGCGGAGTCGAACCGCAATACATCATCGTCACGGCGGACGGACATCCATCCGTCTTGCTAAACGTCGCGCGGCAACCGTATGCCAACAGCATCACCGTTGTTGATGAAGTCCAGGCGGAACTAGACGCGCTGCGTTCGCAATTGCCCAAAGACGTCAAGATTGCGCCGTTTTACGATCAATCGTTGCTGGTGCGCGAAGCGATGAAATCCGTCCGCGATGCAATCCTGATCGGCTTGCTGCTTTCCGTGATCATCCTCTACGCCTTTTTGCGGAATTGGGGCACGACCTTTGTGGCAATTCTGGTCATTCCGGTGACGGTGCTGACGACTTTTCTAGCGATGTGGCTGGTCGGATTGTCGTTCGACTTGATGACGCTGGGTGGCGTTGCGGCGGCAATCGGCCTGGTCATTGACGACGCAATTGTCGTGGTCGAAAACATCTACACGCATCTTTCGCTGGGCCAATCCCGGCGCGAAGCCATCGAAAGCGCCATTCGCGAAATTACCATTCCGATCATCGGTTCGACGGTGACGCCGGTCGTGGTCTTTTTGCC
>DAOMFR010000033.1:1526-39174 GCA_035429885.1 Blastocatellia bacterium | reverse complement strand
GAACTTGGTTTTCTGATTACGGAACCAAACACAGGCGATTTTCTGGTCAAGCTGAAACCGGATCGCAAACGCTCGACCGAAGAAGTGACCAGCGATTTGCGCAAAGAGATTGAATCCACCGAACCGGCGTTGCGAATCGAGTTCGTAGGCATTTTGGGCGATTTGATCGGCGATCTATCCAGTTCACCCGAACCGGTCGAAATTCGCCTGTTCAGCGAAGACGCCAAGGAACTGCACGCCAAGGCGACTGAAATTACCGAAGCCATCGAGAAAGTTCACGGCGTTGTGGATACATTCAACGGCGTAACCATCAGCGGCCCGGCGGTGACGTTCAAAGTTGATCCGCAACGCGCCGCGCGGTTCGGTGTCACCGCCAACGACGTAGCCAATACTGTGACGACGGCGATGACGGGCGAAGCCGCTTCTACCATTTTGCAGCAAGGCCATCTGATTACGGTTCGCGTCGTGTTGCCGCCTTCAGCGCGAGCGTCGCTCGATACCTTGCGCGGGCTGTATGTGCGCTCCGGCACCGGAGCGAATTTCCGGCTCGATCAAGTGGCCGATGTTGAATACGATTCTGGCCAGGCGGAAATTGGACGCGACGGATTGCGACAATCGGTCGCCGTCACCGCACGGCTGGAAGGCGTGGATTTAGGCACGGCTATCAAACAGATCAAAGCCAAACTTGCCAGCGACATCAAACTCCCGCCAGGCATGACCATTGAATATGGCGGGTTGTATCGTGAACAACAGGGCAGCTTCCGCGAATTGCTGTTGGCGTTGGTATTGGCCATCACCTTGGTGTTCATCGTCCTGTTGATCGAATTTCGCTCGCTGACGCACCCCATTGCGATTATCACCGGCGCAGTGCTGGCGCTTGGCGGAGTTTTGCTGGCATTGCTGTTGACGCATTCAACGCTCAACGTGGTGTCGTTGATGGGCATGATTATGGTCATCGGAATTGTCGCGAAGAACGGCATTCTGATGCTGGACGCGGTCGAAGATCATTTGGCTGCGGGCGACAGTTTGCGCGAAGCCTTGCTGCGATCCGGACGGCGGAGATTTCGTCCGGTGCTGATGACTTCGCTGGCAACGATTCTGGGAATGTTGCCACTGGCATTGGCGATTGGTTCCGGCGCGGATTTGCTGCAACCCTTGGCGATTGCCGTGATTGGCGGATTGGCGATTTCGCTGCTTCTGTCATTGATCATCACGCCAGCGGTTTACGCCATGCTGCACAGCGATGCTCCCAAATACGAAACTTCGCCTGAATGATGTTGTGTCCGATTCCTGGCGGCGGCTTTACGAAGCCGATTTGCCGACCCTGAAAACGTCCGACGACCTTACTGGAGGCCACTATGAACCGTTACGGTCTTTACTTTGTTTCTATTTGCTTATTGCTTGTGTTTCCTAACTCTTTCAGCGAATCGCTGACGGTTGCGGGCTATCAGGTGATCAAAAAAATCCCTGTCGGCGGCGAAGGTGGCTGGGATTATCTGTTTATAGACAATGCCGCACGGCGGCTTTACGTGTCACACGCCACCAAAGTGGTCGTAATTGACGTAGACAAAGGCGAAGTTGTTGGCGAAGTGCCAAACACGAACGGCGTGCATGGCATTGCGGTGGTGCCGGAACTGAATCGAGGCTTCACCAGCAATGGGCGAGATAACACTGCGACGATCTTCGATCTGAAAACGCTTAAAGCCATTGGTTCGGTGAAAACCGGCGGCAACCCCGACGCGATCATTTTCGACCCGGCAACCAAACGCATCTTTGCGTTCAATCGAACACGCGCTGCCGCCGATGCCAGTGCAACGGCGATTGATGCCGCAACCGGCGAAGTAGCTGGAACCGTCATGCTCGGCGGGCGGCCGGAATTTGCCGTTGCAGATGGCAAAGGACAAATCTTCGTCAACCTTGACGACAAGAGCGAAATTGCCGTGATTGATTCGCGCAAGCTGACTGTCACGCAACGCTGGCCGCTTGGACCAGGCCAAGGGCCGAGCGGACTGGCAATGGATCTGAGAACTCGGCGGCTGTTTTCGGTCTGTGAAAATCAGAAAATGATTGTGATGAACGCTGACAATGGGAAAGTCATTGCCGCTTTGCCTATCGGCAAAGGCACGGACGCAGCGGCGTTTGATCCCGAGAGCAAACTGGCGTTCAGTTCCAATGGCGATGGCACCTTGACAGTGATTCACGAAGATTCGCCGGACAAATTCAGCGTCGTAGAAAACGCCAAAACTCACCCCGGAGCGCGAACGATGGCACTGGATTTAAAGACACACAAAATCTATATGTCTGCCGCCGAATACGGCCCTCCGCCTGCAGCGACAGCAGATCGCCCTAACCCGCGCCCGGTCATCTTGCCGGGAAGTTTTTCAGTATTAGTCCTCGGTAAATAGATGCAGTGAACGCGGGCAACAGTCGTCAAAGGAAAATTTTGCCGCAAAACACTCCGTTGACGGCCTGCGGATGTTCAGTTACAACCTTTACCAAACGACAATGCAACATATGGTTTGGAGACGAATCAGATGAAATGGTTTGCCGCCTTTTTTTCATTGCTGCTGTTAACGGCAGCCGATCTGGCCCAATCCCAAGAAGGCATCTCAAAAGCAATTGAATCACGCACAGGACACAAGCTCAATCAAGCGAGCAAGTCCGCGAGCTTTGCCTTGCCCGAAGGCGTTTCGCTTGATGACGGTTTGTCTGAAGACGAAGCCGTGGCGATTGCGCTCTGGAACAATCCCGCTTTGCAGGCGGAATTGGCCGCGTTGGGATTGGCGCGAGCCGACGTGATCGAAGCCGGTCAGTTGCGAAACCCCAACCTGACAATGATCTTTCCGTTCAGTTCACGCGTGCTGGAAGCCGTCGCCAACTGGCCATTCGATACCTTGTGGCAGCGCCCTCGCCGAGTTGCCGCCGCCAAGCTGGAATTGAATCGAACGGAAGAAAATTTAACCGCAATGGCGCTAGACTTGGTTCGTGATGTGCGGCTGACATATGCCGATTCCCTGCTGGCTGAATACCGTTCGCGCATCGCAGTGCAAGCCACGCGCGAGCGCGGCGAAATCGCGGTCATCGTTAACGCACAGTTTCGGGCTGGGGAAATCAGCGAACTTGAAACGAACGCTGCGCGCCTGGACGCAAGCCTTGCTGAAGAACAATCAGCTCGCTTTAGACAGGAATCTGTTTTGGCCGGAATCAGACTGCGCTCGATCCTGGGTTTTGCCAATGACGCGCAACCGTTCGCACTTGCGCCACTACCGGCGGCTCCTTCACCAACGATTATCCAAACAACCAACGTGACAGCTTCCAGCTCCGATCCGCTCAATGATTTGATTAAGCAGGCCTTTGACGCTCGTCCGGAACTTAAAGCTGCCGAGTTGGCCATCGAAGCCGCCGGACAACGCGCCAAATGGGAACGGTCCAAAATCCTGGCCGTTTCCGCCATCGCCAAAGAATACGGCAAAGGCGCAAACAGATTTGAACAAGGACCGGGTTTACAGATCGACCTACCGATCTTCAACCGCAACAAAGGAGCGATTAGCCGAGCCGAAGCCGACATCGAACGCGCCGCCAAACACTTGGCCGCCACGCGACACCGAGTCGCGTTGGAAGTTCAACAAGCCTATACGCAGCTTGAACAAGAACGACAATCGCTGGAACGCTGGCGAACCACCGTCCAACCGCAAATGCAAGAACAGCTTCGTCGAACGGAACGAACCTATGCAGCGGGAGACGTGGCTTATCTGCTGGTATTACAAACCGCTCAACGATTAACCGACGCTCGGCTGCGCGAGGTTGAATTGCTAGCCGCTCAATCCAGAGCCGCTGCCAATTTGGAACGCAGCATCGGAAGGAGGCTTATTGCCAATCGCTGATATTAAACCTTTCCTATTTGCCTTGGGCATTTCACTTGTGGGCTTTACGGCATGCTCCAAACGGCAAACCGCCGAAACGCACAAAGCCGCTCCGCCAGCCAAGATTGAAAACGCCGTCAAGGAAACGGAACTTGCGACGATCAAACTGTCGCCGCAAGCCGAACAGCGGCTGGGAATCACAGTCGCGCAAGCCGCGGTTCAACCAGTCGCGGAAGTCCGCAATTTTGCCGGTGAAGTGGTATTGCCACCGGATCGTACCACCAGCGTCGCCTCTCCGATGGCTGGAACGCTGACAACAGGCAGCGACAATTCATCCGGCGCGCCCGTCATCGGTTTATTCATTCGCAAGGGCCAAACGTTGTTCCGGCTGACCCCTTATCTGGCTCCTGAACGCGATTTGCGGGTGCAAATCGAACGTGACATTTCCGCAGCGCAAACTCGAGTCGAAGCCACCCGCGTCCGCCTAAGCCGCGCGGAACAATTGTTGCGCGACAAAGCGGGGAGCGAAAAGTCGGTCCAGCAATCGCGCGAAGAACTCGATCTGGCCGAAAACGAATTGAAAGCTGCTCGTGTTCGGTTGGAACGTTTCGACAGCAAGCCACTGACTTCGGATTATTCGGTCGGCATCGCTGCCCCACGTGACGGCATTATCACCAAAGTGTTTGCCAATCCGGGCCAAGCAGTGGCCGGAGGCACGCCACTGCTGGAAATCGCTAACCTCTCTTCCGTCTGGGTTCGCGTGCCGGTTTACGTCGGCGATTTGCGAGACATTGACGCTCGGCAATCAGCCAAAGTTCAAAATCTGGGAGATGCGCCAAACGCGCCTTCGCGGTCAGCTCGCCCGGTCAAGGCGCCTCCTTCGGCAGACGCTGTAGCGAACACCGCTGATTTGTATTTTGAATTGTCGAACGCGGACGGATCGCTCAGACCGGGGCAGCGAGTGGGCGTGACACTTTCGCTGAAAGGTTCGACCGACAGCCTGGTCATTCCGTGGTCAGCGGTTGTGTACGACATCAACGGCGGAGCCTGGGTTTACGAAAATACAGCGCCTCAACAATTCGTCCGCCGCCGCGTCGAAGTCACCCGCGTCGCAGGTTCGCAAGCCGTGCTGGCTCGCGGCCCGGCAGTCGGCACAAAGATCGTCACCACAGGCGTAGCCGAACTTTTCGGAACGGAATTCAGCACAGGGAAATGAAGTGTTAAGTGACAGGTGGTAGGTGATAGCTGCGCCTGAACCTGCCACCTGACACCTATCACCGAACACCTAGAATATGAACTGGCTTGTCTCCACCTCTCTAAAACTCCGCTTCGTAATTGTTGCGCTGGCGATCCTGCTGATGATTGTCGGCGTGCGCGTGATTCAAACGACTCCGCTGGATGTTTTCCCGGAATTTGCCCCGCCGTTGGTCGAAATCCAAACCGAAGCTCCTGGGCTTTCCACTGCCGAGGTCGAAAGCCTGATTTCCGTCCCCATAGAAAATGCGCTGAACGGCACGGCAAAACTGAAAACCCTGCGGTCTAAATCCGTGTTGGGGTTGTCGTCTGTTGTTTTGATTTTCGATACGGACACCGACTTGATGCGGGCGCGGCAAACCGTGCAAGAACGTCTGGCGTTGGTTGCGCCCCAACTTCCCAATGCGGCCAAAGCGCCCGTCATTTTGCAGCCACTGTCTTCCACCAGCCGAGCGATGAAGATCGGCGTGTCTTCGCCAAAGCTTTCGCAGATGGAATTGACAACTTTGGCTCGCTGGACGATTCGCCCACGACTGATGGCCGTCCCTGGTGTGGCCAACGTCGCCATTTGGGGACAGCGTGACCGACAAATTCAGGCACTAGTTGATCCTGATCGTTTGCGAGCGCATGGCGTGACGCTCGACGAAGTTCTAAAAGCCACACGCGATGCCGTCGCCGTTGGCGCGGGCGGATTTGTAGACACTCCCAATCAGCGGCTGGCCGTCACGCATGCGGCTGCGATCGTCAAGCCTGAAGACTTGGCTCGCGTGCCTGTGGCTTACCGTCGCGGTTCGCCGCTGCCGCTCGGCGCTGTGGCCGAAGTCGTCGAAGGCTTTCCGCCTCCCATCGGTGACGCCGTCATCAACGATGGACCAGGCTTGTTGCTGATTGTGGAAAAACAACCCGAAGGCAATACGCTGGACGTAACCCGCAACGTCGAAACTGCGCTGAATGCTTTGCGCCCCGGCCTGAAAGACGTTGAAGTGGATTCGACCATCTTTCGCCCGGCGACGTTCATAGAAACAGCCCTGAAAAATCTTCGCAGCGCGCTGCTGATTGGCTGTTTGCTGGTCATCGTTGTGCTGGTGGTGTTTCTATTTGAATGGCGAACAGCGCTGATCAGTTTGCTGGCAATTCCGCTGTCACTGATGACGGCGGCGATGGTGCTTTACTATCGTGGCTTCACGATCAATACCATGGTTATCGCTGGACTGGTCATTGCGCTTGGCGAAGTCGTTGACGACGCAATCATTGACGTTGAAAACATTGTCCGCCGGTTGCGTTTGAACCGCGAACTGGAAAATCCCGAACCGGCGTTGAGTGTTGTGCTAAAAGCTTCGCTGGAAGTCCGCAGCGCGATTGTGTACGCCACGCTGATTGTCGTGCTGGTTTTCGTGCCAATCTTTTTTCTGGACGGATTGTCGGGATCATTCTTCCGGCCTCTGGCGATTTCGTACGTGCTGGCAGTGGTGGCTTCGCTGGGAGTTGCCTTGACGCTGACTCCAGCGTTGTCGTTGCTGTTGCTGCCGCGTGCAGTCAAAAACCACAAAGCCGAACCGCCGCTGACTCGATGGCTGAAACGAGGCTATCGAAGCATTTTGGCAAGGCTGGTTTCAAGCTGGCGCTTTGCTATTGCCATGTTACTAGTCTTTCTGATTTCGACCGCCGCCGTTGTTCCTTTGCTTGGCGAAGAGTTCCTGCCCAATTTCAAGGAAACCGATTTTCTGATGCACTGGGTGGAAAAACCCGGCACATCGCTGGAAGCGATGCAGCGCATCACGGTTCGCGCCAGCAAAGAACTCCGCGCCATTCCAGGCGTTCGCAACTTCGGTTCACACATTGGCCGCGCTGAGGTCGCGGACGAAGTGGTTGGCCCGAACTTCACGGAGCTGTGGATCAGCATTGACCCGAACGCGCCTTATGACGTGACGGTCTCGAAAATTCAGGAAGTCGTTGACGGTTATCCGGGCCTGACACGCGACCTGCTGACATACCTAAAAGAACGCATTAAGGAAGTGTTGACCGGCGCAGGCGCTTCCATCGTTGTCAGAATTTACGGCCCTGATTTGGCTGTGCTTCGAGACAAAGCCGCCGAAGTCGGCAAAACCATCGGTGGAGTTTCCGGCGTAACCAATCTGAAAGTCGAACAGCAGGTTCTGGTTCCACAGCTTGAAGTGAAAGTGAAATCCGAGGCGGCGTTTCGTTTCGGACTGACGCCCGGCGTAATACGAAACGCTGCAACAACATTGATCAAAGGCACGAAAGTCGGCGAGCTTTACCAGAACCAACAGATCAACGATGTGGTGGTTTGGGGCACAGCGAATTCCCGAACAGACATCGAATCGTTGCGGCGATTGCGATTCGCCTTACCCAGCGGCGGAGACATTCCGTTGGGTGACGTCGCCGACATTCAAATCGTCCCAACGCCAAACGTCATTCAGCACGAAGGCGCTTCGCGACGAATTGATGTGACCTGCGACGTCAAAGACCGCGACCTGGGCAGTGTCGCTCGCGAAATCGAAACCAAGGTCAAAGCACTGGCATTCGACCGGGGCTACCATCCGGAATTTCTGGGCGAATACGCTGCGCGACAACTATCACGCAATCGGCTGTTCTGGCTTTCCGGTTTGTCGCTGCTGGGAATTTTGCTATTGCTGCACACAGATTTTCGCTCGGCACGATTGGTGACGTTGGTGTTCGTCAGTTTGCCATTTGCGCTGATCGGCGGTGTCGCAGCTACTTTGCTAACTGGTGGAATTCTTTCATTGGGTTCGTTGATTGGCTTTGTGACGGTGCTGGGAATTGCGGCGCGCAACGGAATCATGCTGATCAGCCATTATCGTCACCTGGAAACAGAAGAAAGCCAGTCTTTCGGCTTGGAACTGGTAATGCGTGGCTCCGAAGAAAGACTGGCTCCGATTTTGATGACTGCGCTGGCAACGGGTTTGGCACTACTGCCAATCGTCTTCGGCGGAAACAAACCTGGCCACGAAATTGAACATCCGCTGGCCGTAGTCATTCTCGGCGGTTTGTTCACTTCAACACTCTTAAACCTGTTTCTGATGCCCGCGCTTTATTTGAAATTCGGAAAGTCAAAATAAGAGCGGACGCAGACGAAACGCTTCGACTCTCCGATGATCTGAACTCGCCCATTCAACCTGTCAGTAAGTTCTGCAAGGGCTTCGCGATTGATGATGGCAATGTTATACGGATCACATTCCAGCAAAGAGCTAACTGCCTCTATCGTCAGCAAATGACGACATAATCGGTCGCCGTACCACAACAATTTATTCCTATAATCCCACTGGTACTGGCCAAAAGTGTAAAGAAGAATTCGCTGCTGATGAGCAGCTGTCGTCTTCACAACTGGAGCCAGAGCGCGCATGTCCCCGGCTCGAACTCTGTAATTGGGAAACACAGTCGCAATCAAAACGACCATGCTCAAAATTGCATAGCTCCATTTGAAAAATGCTTTACGATGACGAGCAACTAACGAATTGAGCGTCATCGCAGCCAGAATCGAGAACGCCGGGAACGCAGGCAGAATATAGCGAAGGACTTTGCTGTCTGCCAGACTAAATAGAATGACGACGCTCAGAACCCATAAACATAACAAGGCCGCCGTTTCTGCTTTCTCGGTCAAGGCTTTTTTCATCGAACCGATTAGCCCAAAAACCATAAACGGTAACCAGGGCCAATAGTGTTTCAACAGCAAGATCGGATATTCAAGATGCCAGGCTAACGTTTCTGCGTATGTTTTCGCCTGAGCGGGAATTGCGTGATTGAGCAAGTTGGCAAAATGCTGAACCAAAAACTCATTGCCATAAAGTTGATACTCTTTGACATACCAAATCATTGGCAGCATAAACGACAGCAGCAAGCACCCAGCCCAATACCTGGAAAAAAGCAGATTGAATCTTTTGGTGAACACCAGATGAAGGCCAATGATGCCCAGCGGAAACAATCCCATTGGTGATCTCGTCATCGTCGCCAATCCCACTGCCGCGCCGCACATCAGTAAATAACGGGGATCGCGCTGACTTCTAACATAAAAATAGATCGCCAGCGTGAAAAAGAAAGTAAATGGAACTCCGGTCATCGCGTGCATTGAGTATTTCAGAAAATACTGCGTGCTCATTAACACCAGCATGGATAAAACCGGAATCCAGCGATCCAGCGACAGATGCTTACTCAGAAAATACACCAGCAGAATCGTGGCATACCCAAACAAGGCGGCAGGAAATTTTGCGGCATAATCGGAAACGCCCAGCACTTTGAAGGACAGCGCCACCAGCCAAACAAATAGCGGAGGTTTGTCAAAATCCGGATACCCATTGAGTCTTAACGTAAACCAGTCTCCCGTCTGCAATACTATTTTTGCTTCGTGGGCATAAACCGCGTCATCGTAACCGCTCAAATCTCCTCTGTGTAAATTCGCAAACAAGATGATTGCAGAGAGAATGGCAAGAACAAAAACATGAACGCCTGGCGTTGTCGCACGAAACGTTTTAAGAGGCGACTTAGCCAAGTTATCGAAAGCGACGATTCTCAATAGTCTGCCAAGCCAGGCGAAATAATTTGATCTGTCTGTGCCGAAATGATTCTCCATAATTTTCAGTGGTTATTTGTCAGCTCTGTTGGAAAGCAAAATCTTGTCTCCGTAACGCGCAAGCTCATGCTTTGAGGATTGAATTTCGGCGGGAAGCTTTTCGGCCTTGTGCTGGAACGTCACCAAATACACACGAAAATTGTTTTGCAACCAAAGTGATTTCAGTCCGCCATCATCAGGAAATAACCGAGGCGCGTCCGGGTAACGGGAACCGTATTCCAAATTCGACGACTGCCCATTGTGCAGCATCACCGTTCGTTGTGTGTAAAACGCCACGCTGCAACCTTCTTCGTATTCGCCGTCAATAATGATCAGTGCGTCTTTGCCCATTCGGCGATTAATTTCTTCGGCTATCGGTTTTGACGTTAGGCGTGGTGCAAAAATCAAAAAGCCCAGGTTCGCCGCGACAAAAAAGACTCCCATTCCAATCGCCAACGTTGCAGCTTTCGTTTCTGACTTGTTGAGGAAATGATGCAGCGGCAAAAACAACCCGAAGGCGATTCCGGCCAAAACCAGCGGCGTTCTGAGCGCCAGCAGACTTTCCGGCGTCAGGTCGAACAGATGGCCGAGGTAATAAGCGTAAAGGTCAGGATTATCTTTGAGCTTCAACCAGGCATCGGGAGTTTTCGATGACACGAAGATGGCGATGCCCAGCAGCGAAACTCCAACCAAAGCTCCAATCACGCCAAGCGTTAAACTTGGCCACTTCCCTTTTCCTTCCCACAGCCGTGAGCATTGCAATCCAGCCAAAAGCGCCAATGCCGGAAAGGCCGGCACGGTGTAATACTCCAAGCGCGTTGAGAATGAGAAAAACAGCAAAATGGTCAACGCCCAACACAATGGCAAAAGTAATTGCCGCCCGTTTTCAGTCAGCGCCTGCTTGAAGTTTTTCGGGCGAAGCAAAGTCAGCAGGTAAATTGACCAGGGAAACAGCCAGACGATATGCAGCAGCCAGAATGGAATCAGCGGCACGGTTCCGTAATCCATCGGGTAGCGTTTGCCCAGGAAGCGCAGCAAATGCTCGTTGACGAAATAAAACCAGAAAAAGCCTGGATTGCGCATTCCGATCAGAATGTGCCACGGAGCCGCAATCGCCAAAAACACCACAATGCCTTTGAACGAAATCAGCCGCCAAATGTCATGCCAGCGCGAAGATAGGGCCAGGGTGAAAAACAGGATTCCGGCGGGAAAGGCGACTCCAATCAATCCTTTGGCCATCACAGCCAGCGCCGTGAACACGTACATCCACATCATCCACGAAGCCTTTCGCTCTTCCTTTTCCCAACGCAGAAAGGAATAAAAGATCAGTGACAGCATCAATGTGAATACCGCATCCGGCAAAATGATGCGTGTAAACAGAAACATTCCGATGGAAGTCGCCAGCGCTACCCCGCTAAACAATCCAGCGCGAAATCCAAACAAGAGTTTGCCGATTTTGACAGTAACAAAGGTCAACGCGACAACCGCCAACGCCGTTGGCAAACGCGCGGTAAAAGCGCTGGCGAATCCAAACACCGAATACGAAAGCGAGATCAGCCAGAAAAACAGCGGAGGCTTTTCCAAATATCGCAGCGAATTCACATAAGGCGTGATCCAGTCGTGGCGCAAATTCATGGTGCGCGCGACTTCGGCGTAAAAGGAATCTGCATCGTCCAGCAACGCCGGAATCCCTGCGCTGCCGACAAAAATCGCAGCAGCCAGCGCAATCAGGGCAAAGGTCGCCCATCGTTCTTGTTTCTCAGTCATCATTCTATGAGGTCGCTCCAGGAAGTGAGTTCGATTTCCAGCTCCGCAAAAATTTCCGGCAAAGCAGGGTTAAGCAAAGCTTGGCGTTCACGATTGCCAAACAAGTTTGGGTAAGGATTTTCGTCTGCAATGCTGGGATGCAGCGCCAGTTCCGTGACGCCAGCAGAAAGATTTTTGAGATCGCTTACAAGTTCGTGAAACCCATACACTCCGGCACGCTTGAACCCCAGAAAATGATCGTTGTGTCGCAAACCGCTTTTAACCACCAGCAACCGCGAAACCGCCAGCGAAGCTCCGAGCGCCCAAGCTCCAACTCTTCGCAATGGCAATGCATTTTGTTCACGTGGAAACCTGAGCGCAGGAATGCCGAATTCGTGGCCAAGCCGGACGGCCAGATTCCAGGCCAACGGAAACGCATGCAGATGTTGATGACTGTCCACGTGCGAAAGGTGGATTTCAGCATCAGACAACCGTCTAAGTTGAGCGCGCCACTCGAGTTCCACGGCACGGCTCACGGCAAACGGCTGCCTAATCCAGCGAACCATCAAATCCTGCAAGCCGACAAACGCGCCGTCCTTGTCCGTCAGCATTTCGACTTCAACTGCGCTGGAAACAGGCCGGTCTTCGACAACATTCAGATGCGCGCCGACACTGACATCGGGATTTGCGCGTAGAAAACGAATCGCTGAATCCAGACTTCGCCCATTGGCCAGCACCGAAACGTCACGCAACCGGCGAGCTGTAATCAACTCTTCGACGGCAGTGTTCACCTCAGCGCAACGTCCATAATCGTCCGCGTTGACGATTAATCTTCTGACCATGACTTTTGGGTTGGAACCGGCAGCGTCGCTTTGCCGGCCAGCGAACTCCGTTTCAGATAGGCGGCCATCTCCCTAAAGATTCCTAAAATCACTTGAGGCCGCGAAAGTGTCGAAAGACCTCGCGTGCGCGGGTAATACGTCAGCGGATATTGGGTTATGTCCAAATTGTATCGCCGCGCTTCCAACAAAATCTCGGCGTCAATGAACGAACCTTCCGACCGCAAATCAGCCGCTTGCGCCAACGCTCTGGGAATGATCTTGCAGGCAAAATTCACGTCACGCACGTTTAAACCGAATAACGCGCGAATCAACAGATTGTAGCCTTTTGTCAGAATCCATCGGCGAGGCCCTTCGCCGCGATTCAACCGACACCCAATGACAACGTTTTCATCACTGGCCAGCGAAACCAATTCCGGGATCAACGCAAAGTCGAACGGTAAATCTGCATCCGTATAGAACACCAAGTCGCCTTCAGCGTTTCGTAACCCTGTGCGAATTGCCGCGCCTAATCCGCGATTTCGGTCGTGCTTTACCAAACGAATTCTGGGTTCCTCTTTAATCTGTTGCTGAACGAGCTCCGCAGTTCGGTCAACACTGCCATCATCAACCAACAGCAGTTCTAAAAAAGCTGGGTCGGCTCCGACTGCTTTGAAGATGGACTGCACTAATGGCGTCACATTTTCTTCTTCGTTGAAAAGGGGGATCACAATAGAAAAGGATGGTTTCCCGGCAGAACCATACAATGACATGCAAACTCCTTGGTTTTATTTGGCTGAGCAAGAAAAAATTCTTAACCAAAGGTGTTGCACTTGCGTCTATGAAAGCGGCAAGGCAAACCACGGGGGAAATTTCATCGCTCAGCGGTTTGTTTAGCTAGCAGGCCGGAATGTCAGGCTTTCCAGGGCAGTGACATTCCGGTCAATATTTTTATTGGACAGTAGACAAATCCTGACAAAGGATGAAGCCTAAAAGGAAGCCAAGACCTGCTTTTCTTCCTTAAGCTTTCATTCCAATTTTGATAAAGACTTTTTGGCCTTCTTCTCCTAAGGCGGAACTGCTTACAAACTTGGGAGGCTAGGTGGATGCGACAACAGGCACAGGCTTTTACTGAAAGCTTAAGGGAGGCCATGCCAATTGCTCGACGCCAAGCTCACCGAACATTTATTTTTTACAGCTATGTTTGTTCGTGGTGACGAATTATCTAAATAACTCGTCGTTTGTAAATGGCTGGCGCGAGAAAAGCCCGCTTCACTGCAACAGGCCCAACACCAGAGCGCTTCTGGGCGCAACGGTTGCCCGCCCCTCTGCTATAAGCTGAGTGCTCAAACGCAGCTCCGTCGTGGCAACCTCCTTGTTATCGCCGAACACGCGCCAATCCCCTTCCGGGATTTCCAATTCAGCCAACCGGGCGCTGGCATTCAAAAGCACCAAGGCGTGCGACCATTCGTCTTGTCCAGTGACATCTTCAATCAGATAAGCGACACATCCCGGCGGAACAGTGTATCCGAAATGATCGTCCAAAAACTTGACTGCACGGCGAACGTCTTCCGCTGTTGTCAGCCGAAACAACGGATGCGCCCGACGAAGTGCAATCAATCCCTGATAGTATTCGCACACGTCGCGGTGCTCCAGCTTTTCGCGCCACCGAATCATGTTTATCGCGTCCGGTTTATCGTAACTGTTATGATCGCCACCTTTGGTTCTCAAAAATTCCTGCCCGGCCTGGATGAACGGAATGCCTTGTGAGGTAAACAAAGCGGCAGCAGCGAGTTTGTCCATTGCGCGGCGGTCGGCATCGGTGATGCGTGCGTCGTCAATCGTGCTGATTTTCAACCGATCCCACAGCGTATGATTGTCATGACATTCGACATAATTGATCGCTTCCAGTGGAGAATCGCTGAAATCGTCAATTGCTCCGCGAATCCCAAGCTTCGCGCCTTGAATATGATGGCCTGATTGGGCAAAGCCGGTTTCGCGAGCGTTGAACACATTTCCTTTCAACGCATCGCGATAATGGTCGTTAAACACCGAACGGCCCTGGCTACGCTGAGTTCCCTTCCAGGTGACTTCAATCGGCGTCGAGCCTCCCGCCCACGGTTCGCCGTAAATCAAAATGTTCGGATCGATGGCATGGAGTTCAACGGCGATTTGCCTCAGCGTTTCGTTGTCAATCAATCCCATCAGATCAAACCGGAAGCCGTCTACTTTATATTCCGTCACCCAATGTTTCAGACAATCCAGAATGTAGCGCCGAACCATTGGCGCTTCGGTGCGAAACTCATTACCGACGCCGGAACCGTTCCAATAGCTGCCATCTTGTCTCAACCGGTAGTAATACCCTGGGACCAATCCGTCGAAGCTGTAAATGCGACCTCGATCCGTCGCTTCAAACGTATGATTGAAGACCACGTCCAAAGTAACGCGAATCTTTCGCCGATGCAGCGCATCAATCATCCGCTTTATTTCGCTGACCCGACGTCCATCGAAGCGCTCTGTGGCGTACCAGCCTTCCGGAGAAAAGTGATGCACCACGTCATATCCCCAACCGTACTGATCTTCAGATTTCAGATTATGAAATTCGCTGATGGGCATCAGTTGAACGACGTTGACGCCGAGTTCCACCAAATGATCCAGCCCCGTTGTCACATCCAGTCGCCCGGTTAAATGCGTGCCTTTCTCGGTCAAGCCCAAATACTTCCCGCGCCGCTGCACGCCGGAATCCGGATCAATCGTGAAATCGCGGACGTGCATTTCGTAAATGACCGCTTCGGAAATTGGAAAGTCTGGCCGGTCGGCCACGGGTGTTTCGTCGTGAACGACAATGCCGCGCCCATCGTGGCTGGTGACGGCTTTGGCATATGGGTCGAGTAATTCTCGGCGCGGATCAAATCGCGGATCATTCCCAGCTGCCGAATATGTGTAGTAAACGCCAAGCTGATCGCCATTGACTTCAGCTTCCCAACATCCGTCATTCGATTTAGCCATGGGAATTCGACTCGGTGTGCCGCCAGCCGGCGGATGATACAGGTTCAACGTGAGCGAATTGGCTGTCGGCGCCCACACTCGAAAAGTTGTCTGTTCCGGCGTGTAAAGTGCGCCAAGCGGTCGCGTCGAAATAACTTCATCCGCCGGATGCGCAAGCGGCGGCGTATTCGAATAGTTGATCGGTGCTAAACGAGCGGTGGAATCTGTGTTCATCGTTTCCAAGGGTTTGTGAGATAGGGGTGATTCAAGCGGAAAGCCTAGTCGCAATCGGCGCCACGTTCAAGCCAGCCCAACTTCAAGCAATGACAATTCTGTCGCAAGTCCAATATGCCGAACCGTTCCATTCTCGCCCAACTCAGATCAATTAAATTCACTCGCACTCCATTGACCAAGTTTGACGTAGATTGGGGGACTCCTAGTACACTCCCTTCGCATAAAGCAGTAAATTCAAGCAGGAGCAACATCAATGATTCAATTTACAATGTCACAACTGATTCGATTTCTCTGTTCGCTGGTCGTGCTGTTCGCCTTAGCCAATAGCAGCGAGGCGCAAGCACCGGATAAAACCATCAAACAAGCAGTCAAAGCCATGACCAACGGCAAAGGTGAAAAGGCTTTGCGAGAAGTGAAGTCTCGTCAGGCGACGGGCAAAATCACCAACCTGAAAGACGGCGCAATGGGAAAATATCAAGTTTCCGCGTCACAACCGAATTTGTTTACAGAATCCTTTGATCTGAGCGGCCTGGAATTCAGTTCCGGCTTCAATGGCAAATCTTCGTGGGCGCGAGATTCGCGCGACGGATTGCGAACGCTGACTGGCCAGGCCAGCCGCGATTTTCAAGCTGAAGCCCGGTACAGAAACTCGCGCTGGCTGGATTACAAAAAAGACAAATCAAAACTGATTTCTGCCGGACAAACCCAGATCAACGGCAAACCTGCCAATTCCGTGTCGTTGGTGACAGGCAAAAATGTCACGATCAAAATGCATTTTGACGCCGAATCCGGCTTTCTGATTCGTGAGGAAATTCCAGCGGCGGACACTGTTCGCGTATTTGATTATTCGGACTTCAAACCTGTCGGCAATCTGATGGAACCGCACACCATCAAACTTTCCATTGGCGAAATCAGTTTCGAGATCAAACTGGATTCGATTCAGCACAACCAACCGGTTGACCGGTTGGCGTTTGAGTTTCCGAAACTGTCCAATGAACCTCTGCCGGACATTCCTGCGCTATTGGACGCAGTCAAAAAAAATGAAGACGAAGTAGACGACATCCTGGAAAAGTACACATACACCGAAACCATTGTGCGCAAGGAAATCACGAACGACGGTCAGGTCCGCGAAAAGGAATCCGAAGAATTTGAACTGACGTTTTACAAAGGCAATCGCATTCGCCGCTTGATTGCCAAGAACGGCAAGCCTCTGACGCCAAACGAAGAAGCCGACGAAACCAAACGCATCGAAAAACGCTTGCGCAATATTGAAAAGAAAGAAGCCGAGAAAGCACGCAAGGCGGAAAAAGAACGTGAAGTCGCACAAGACACCGCCGGCCCGCCGGATGACGAACGCGGCCAGCGCATTTCCATCGCCGATGTGCTGAAAGCATCGAAGCTGGTCAATCCGCGCCGCGAACGTTTCCGAGGCCGCGACGTGATCGTTTTCGACTTCGAGCCATTGCCCGGCTACAAGCCGCAAAAGAATTTTGAAAAGTTCTTTGGCAAAACGGCGGGAGCCATCTGGGTGGACGCTGCTGATAAACAGGTCGCTCGTGTCGAAGCTCGGCTGGTGGAATCGTACAAAGTCGGCGGCGGCTTGTTGGCCTCGCTGAAAGAAGGCGCGACCTTCGTGCTGGAACAGGAGCGCATCAACAACGAAATCTGGTTGCCTACGCGCGCCGACATCAACCTCGGCGTAAAGGTGTTGCTGGTCAAAGGCATCAACGTCAATTCCACAGTGACTTACGGCAATTACAAACGCTTCAACGTGGATGCAGAAAAGGAAAAGCTGAAAGACCCAACGGCTCCAATCAAACCGTAAAAGAAGAATCTCCCAAAACAGAAACGGCGCGACTGTCACAAGACTCGTCGCGCCGTTTCTGTTTCGTTCTCAGAAGCACAACCTCAATCCAAATACAGAAACTCGCTCAGATTGAACATCGCGTGACAAAAATCGCGCAACGCTGCTGTCTGCGGCTTTTCGTTTTTGCGCTCGGCGTACCCTGCCGTTTGCTTCTGCAAAAACTCTACCGCCCAAGCCATTTCCTTTTCGCTCGGCTGACGGTTGAGCGCCAGCTTGAAAGCGGAAGCGATTTGTTTGCGTGAGTCGGTTCCGGCTTCGGCGGCAACGCGTTCGGCGAAAAAGCCCGCCTGTTGCAGCACGAATTCGTTGTTCATTAACGCCAGGGCTTGAGGCGAAACAGTCGAGGAGGCTCTGACCGGGCCAGGAACCGTTGTCGCCGGACAATCGAAGACTTCGATCATTGGCAACAACACGGAGCGTTTGACGAAAATGTACACGCTGCGACGCCAGGTGGCTTCGTTGTCTTTGGCGTCCAGCGGCCAGCGCGGACGCGAACCGGTGTTGATGATGTCTGGGTCAATTCGCGGATAAATGCCTGGGCCGAACATTTCCTTGTTCAACTTGCCGCTAATGGCAAGCATACTGTCGCGAATGATTTCGGCTTCCAGTCGTCGCTGGTTGAACCGCCACAGCAAATGATTTTCCGAATCCACCGCCGCAGCCTTTTCATTGAACTGGCTGGATTGCCGATACGCATTTGAGGTCACAATCAGCCGATGCATGGCTTTCCAGCTCCAGCCTTTCGCTACAAATTCCGTCGCCAGCCAATCCAGCAATTCCGGATGCGAAGGCTTATCGCCGGTCGCGCCAAAATCGCTGGGCGTACGCACGATTCCTTTGCCAAAGTGATACTGCCAAATGCGGTTCACTGCCACACGCGCCGTCAAGGGATTGTCTTTGCTGGTAATCCATTCGGCCAGTTGTTTGCGGCGAGCCATCGGATTCAGATCGCTTTCGCCACAGAGCACTTGCGGCGCTCCTGGCCCTACAGGGTCAGCCTTCAAATTCACATCGCCGCGTTTGAGCAAATACGCCTGCTTCGGGTTTTCATCATCGGTCACGCCCATCACTGCGGGCAAAGGTTTGGGACGCTTTTTGTTGATGTCGTCAATAACCGCCTGAAACTTCTTACGTACGTCTTTTTCTTCGGGCGTCAATTGTTCGTCAATTTCTTCCGGCTGCAAATTCACGGTTTTCGCGAATCGCTCTTCGGTTTCTTTTCGGTACTGTTCGCGCGTCTGAGCATTGATTGCGCCCGCTGATTCGGCCAGCTTGACGTGAAACTCGATCTTTTCCGCCATCAGTTTTTGGCGAACGCGCTCTTCAACCGAGGCAACTTTTGCTCGCCAGGGTTTCAGTTGTTCATCAATGGCTTTGTTGGCGGCGGCGTGTGCCTTCTTTTCTTCTTCTCCAACCAACAACTTTTCCGTTTTCTTGAACGGGAAGAACACGGCCTGCATTCGGTAATAATCTTTTTGCGGGATGGGATCATATTTGTGGTCGTGGCATCGCGCGCACCCTACTGTCAGCCCCAAAAAGACCGATGAAGTCGTCGCCACCATATCGTCCAGCTCATCCGAACGCGTTTGTTCATTGTCCGCATTGTCCACGGTTGGCCCGTTGCGGACGAATCCTGTGGCAATCAAATCTTCGGGCGTGAGCTCGGCTGCTGGCTTCATCTGATCTCCGGCCAGTTGCTGAAGAATGAACTGGTCGTATGACAGATCAGCATTGAAGGCTCGAATCACCCAATCGCGATACCGCCAGGCATGCGGCCGGTCGTAATCGAATTCATAACCGCCGCTGTCGGCATATCGCGCCAGATCAAGCCAATGCCTTCCCCATCGTTCGCCATAATGCTGTGACGCCAATAATTTTTCGACGACTTTTTGGTAAGAAGCGTCGGACGGATCTTTCAAAAACGCAGCCATCTCTTCCGGTGAAGGCGGCAAGCCAATCAAATCGAAATACACTCGACGCAACAATTCGCGTGGCGAAGCGGCCGGCGAAGGTTTCAAACCTTTGGCTTCCAGTTTGGACAGCACGAACGCGTCAATATCGTTTTTCACCCACGAACGCATTTTGACAGTTGGCACAGTCGGACGAACGGGCTTCACAAACGACCAAAACTGCCGATCTTTGTCAGTGATGCTGTATCCAGGTTGGCGCACTGGAGCGGCTTCCGGCACACCAGCCACAGTTTTAGGCTGAAGCCCTTTGATCCATTCCGCGATCACGGCAATTTCCGCATCACTGAGTTTGCCACCCATTGGCATGGCAGGCTCTTCTTTGTGCGTCACAAGACGGTAAAGCAGACTTTTTTCAGGGTTTCCAGGCACAACGGCTGCACCGCGCGTTCCTCCTTTTAGCGCGGACTCTTCCGTGCGCAGATCCAATCCGGAACGTTGAATCTTCGCACCGTGACAGTTCACGCAATTCTGCGCCAGGATTGGCAGAACTTTCTCTTTGAACACATCAGGCGCAGCGCCCGACTTGTCGGAACCAAAGACAAACGCACAACCTACAGCTGCCGCCATCAGCAACAGCTTTTTCGCCCAGTCTGCTTTTCGCATTGAATCGAACCTTCCCTATTGAGTGTGAAATGGAATCTTTCAGAAGCAGGCGAATCTTCTTTCGCCCCCCAAAGATTGTCAAACCATAGTCGAGGCGTCCTAACGTTTTTGCGCCCGGCGGACTGGGTCTATTCATTCTCTGCCACGGAGGCACTGAGACACGGAATTGTTGCCTTGTTTGGTTATGCGAATAAACACCAGGATCGTTATTCCAATATCCCAATCGCTTTTCTCCGCGACTTTGCGACTCGGGGGCTATTCTTCCAGGAATGAACAGCCCTTGGTCGGCGGAACGCCTCGACAATCGTTTCATCTGTGGTACATTTCGTTTCGCAAACTTCATTCGTGCCCCACAACTTTTTAGAGGCGAATATGACTCCAGCAGAGATTCAGGCTCCGACATTACAAACTATCCTGAACGACGGCCAACATTCCGGCTTCCCTTCGCCAGCGGACGATTATCTTCATCGTCCGTTGGATTTGAACGAGCGATTAACGCCTCGCCCGATGACAACGTTCTTCATCCAAGTCACTGGCGATTCGATGGCGGAAGAGCGCGTTTTCAACGGCGACATTTTGATCGTGGACCGCGCCGAAGATTGCCGCGACGGCGATCTGGTGCTGGCCATTGTCGAAAGCCAGTTTGTGCTTCGACGGTTGCGGAAATTCGAGGGAAAATTCTGGCTCTGCCACGCAGCGCCGGATCAACCGAGCATTGAACTGAACGAAAGCTGCGAAGTGTGGGGGCGAGTCATGTGGTCGCTGACAAAACACTGAGATGAAAGCCGTCGCGTTGATTGACGCCAACAATTTCTATGTTTCCTGCGAACGCGCCTTCAATCCAAGATTGCGCGGCGAACCAACGGTCGTGTTGTCGAACAACGATGGCTGTGTTGTTTCGCGCTCCAACGAAGCCAAGCGGCTGGGTATACGAATGGCGGTTCCGGTCTTTCAGGTTCGCAGCATCATCGAACGCCACGGAGTTCACGTGCTGTCGAGCAATTACGAACTGTATGGCGATCTTTCCAATCGAATGATGACCGCGTTGGAGGAGTTTTCGCCCGAAGTCGAACGCTATTCGATTGATGAAGCGTTCATCAGCCTGGAAGCGGAAGATTCGTACGCGCTGGAACGATTGGGCCAATCCATCAAGAAAAAGATTTATCGTCATACGGGCATTCCGGTTTCCGTCGGGATTGGTGCGACCAAAACCTTGTCTAAAGTAGCGGGTTATCACGCCAAGAATTTGCCGGAACTCCAAGGAGTGTTTGACCTGTCAGCACACTCCATACAAGTTCCCGCGCTGCGCCGAACTCCGATCGAAGAGGTCTGGGGAGTTGGGTATCGCTGGGCGGCCAAACTGAAAAGCAACGGAATTCGCACGGCATTCGATCTGCGCGAAACACGCGATGAATGGATTCGCACCAACATGCACGTCACAGGTTTGCGGCTGGCGCACGAACTTCGTGGCATTCCCTGCCACACGCTGGCCACTTGTCCCCAGCCCCGTAGAGCCATCAACTCCACGCGTTCGTTTGGCGAAATGGTGACGTCCAAAGATGATCTAAAAGCTGCGATTGCCCTGTTTGTATCCCGTGCAGCTGAAAAGCTACGCCGAGAGCGAATGGTCGCCGGAGCGATAACAGTGTTCGTGCTCACCAACCGTTACCACACCGACGAAGAACAGTACTCTGGCTCCGTGACCTTGCAGCTTGCACCGATGACTGCCATCACGACTGAAATTCAGTGGGTAGCGTTCAAGGCACTCGAGTCACTTTTCAAACAAGGATTCGCTTATAAAAAGGCCGGCGTAATGCTGACGGATCTGGTGCCGGATTACGGCTTTCCCCAACCGTTGTGGGAAACCGGCCAATCGGAACGCATGCGCGAATTGATGGCGAACGTGGACCGGCTGAATCGGCGTTACGGACGAGAAACTGTGCAATGCGGCACCTTCGTGTCCGACGGCAAATGGCGAATGCAGATGAACAGCCGTTCGCCGCGGTACACGACACGATGGGATGAATTGCTGAAGGTTGTTTGCTGATTCAGAAGAGAAATTTTTTCGACAGGATTTACAGAATCGGACAAGATGAAATCCTGCTTTTTCAAACCAATCCTGTCCATCTTGTAAATCCTGTCTATTCTTTCCCAGTCTTCATCGACTGAGGAACAAATCCCGATCAAACTGGTTCGGTTCGCCTGCGACAGCAAAGTGGAAATTCTTCAGGTACGTGCGGCTGACACGACGAAGATCTTCAGGTTTAACCTTATTGACTTCATCAATCCAAGTCACCAAACGATGCCAGTCTCCGCCGAGCAATTCGTACTCAGCCAAACGCGCAGCCTGTGCGTCGTTGGTTTCCAGCTTGGTGTAATACTTGGTCAAAAATCCGCTGACAATGGAACTCAATCCTTCTTCGCGAATGGTTTGTCGCTGCATGAAATCTATCTGGTCAAACATCACACGAATGGTTTCATTCGGCTTGGGAGTCGTCACTGACAAAAACCCGGAGTTGGCGCGATTTGACAGCACCGTGGCGTCAGCGCCGTAACTCAAGTTGCGTTTGACACGGACTTCCTGGAAGAAAAGCTGGCTCAGAATATCCACGACGACCGAAAAGGCTGGGTAATCCGGATGATCCAGCGGCGGAGCGGCAAAAGTCGCTCGAATGTAATTGGTCGCGACGGGTCGGTTAATCACCTGAAATTCCGGCATCGAAGCTTTGACGAACGATTGCGCCGTTTCGTTTTTGTAATCGCCTTTCAGCAGTTTGCCGAAACTGGTTTCAATCTTCTGCTTGATTTCCGGCAACGTGACGTTTCCGACAACAACGGCAACCATTCTTCCCGCACCGAGAATTTTGGCGTGGTGTGCTTTCAAATCCGCTGAAGTCAGAGCGCTGACGGATTCAACCGTGCCATCAGGCGAATTAATGTACGAATGACCCGTAAAAAGCAGCTTGTTGCTCAAAATGGCGACGGAAGTTTCCGGGTTGTCATTTTGCTGCCGCAATCCGTTCAGAATCTGATCTTTGACCAGCGCAACTTCTTTGTCGTCAAAGAGCGGATTGAGAATGATGTCGGTCAGAAGCTCCCACGACCGGTCGAAATTTTTCCGCACGCAGCGCATGGCAATTACGCTGAAATCGTAACCGCTGGCCGAATCAATGACGGTTCCCATACGCGATAATTCGCGGTTGATCTGGCTCTTGCTGAGATTCTTGGTTCCTTGCGTAGCGACCTCAAACATCAGCGTTTCGATGCCTGCATTCTTTTCCGTGATGTTGCGCGTTCCGCCGCGAAAGTAAATTTGCACGGCCACGACTTCGTTGCCCGTCACCTGGCGGTGAATCGTTTTCAGCCCGTTGGCCAGCGTAAAATCCGTCGTCGAATCCGAAGCCTTTGCCGGAGCCGCAGCTTGCGCAAACGCCGAAACTGACAGCGAAAACGTCAGCAACGCGACGCTCAAATACCCATAAATCGTTTTGGCGGAAAGAATTTTTGTTTTCATCTTTTGTATCTGATTGTTGGCAATGATGGTTTTGCGTTTCTTTATGCCTCGTTGTTCGGCGCAGTGAAAGACAAGTTACGGCTTTGCTTTGCTGACCGGTTTCTTGGCCGCTGCGCCTTTGGTGGGCGTCTTGGGAGCTGGACTGGCTGGCGCAGCAGGTTTGTCTGCCACAGGAGCAGCGCCCACTGGATCAAGCCTGAACAGCAAGTCCGCATCAGTCAGCCCGATTCGTTTCTGATCGGCATCGGAAAGCAACACAGCGACGACGCGCGGTTTGTTTTTGATGTATTTGCGAACATACCGCGTGATGTCTTCGCGCGTGACTTTGTTCAGGTTGTCGCCGTAGCCGCCGAAATATTCCAACCCGGAACTCGCCCACCAAAAACTGAGCGTATGCGCATATTCTGACGGTTTCTCGCGGTCGTAAATTTCATTTACGTCCAGCAAGGTTTTCGCATACTGCAATTCTTCATCACTGAAGTAATTCGGTGAATCGAATTTGTTAACTTCGCCGCTGATAGCTTTGAGCGCCGCTTTCAGTTTTTCCGGTGTGGCTTGCGCGGTGATCGAAATCGGCCCGACATTTTTTTGCGTGTAATAATTCAGGCCTCCGCTGGTCGTCAGCCCGGAATCAACCAATGCATGCGCAAATTGCGAATTCGGCTGGTTAACGACAAACGAAAAGACGTCCGCCGCATACGTCGCCGCGGTGTCCAAATCCGTCGAAGGACCTTCCCATGAAATTTGAATCGTCGCTGAATTGACCGGCTGATTGACGATCACGACATCATCCTTGGGCAAGGGCGGATGACGCGGAACAGGGTCTTTGATGAACGGGTCTTCGCTGCGTGGCCAATCACCGAAAATCTCTCCGGCAATTTTGAACACTTCCTGCGCGTTGACATCGCCCGCAACCACCAAAGCCGAATTGTTCGGAATGTAAAACTTCTTCTGAATAACGCGCATCATTTCGGGCGTGGCTTTGGCGACGGTTTCCGGATCACCGCCCGGCCGTTTACGCGAAGGATATTTGTACCAAAGCCGTTTGTTCGTCGCTTCGAACAGATAGTTGAACGGATTCGACAGGTGCTGATTGAGTTCATCAATCACAACGTGAATTTCCTGATCGAGTTCCTGTTTGTCGAACAACGGATAGCGCAACGCGTCGCTCATCAATACCATCGCTTCGCGCAATCCAGAATTGATCGTCGTCGTGTAATAGTTGACGACTTCTTCGCGGGTTTGCGCGTTGCTGAGCATGCCGAGTTCCGCTGCGCGGTCGTTGTACCCTTCGGCTTTCGAGCGTTCGTTCGATTTGAAAAACATGTGCTCGTATAAATGCGAAAGGCCATTGTATTCCGGCGGTTCAGTGTATGCGCCGTTCTTGACGGCAACTTCGACCGTCACCAGCGGCACGGAGCGGTTTTCAACAACGATCACGTCCATGCCATTTTTCAACTTCAGCAACTGCCATTGCGGTTTGGCTGAAACGCCAGTCAGGCTGAGCGAAAACACCGCAATCAAAACCAGAGCCATCGCCATTCCGGCGACCGTTCTGACGTTAAAACGAAGCTTGATATTCACGAATCAATTCTCCGGTTGATGGGTCAGCGCCACAGCGCAGACCGGGTTTTACTTCCAAAATGCAAACCAACTCTTTTTGCGACCGAGCAACGCGTCCATGTCCACGTCCGGCTGAACCGGAATTGCACGGTCATTAACCAACGCTTCAGGATTCTCTTCGACCAGCGCGCGGGCGTACTCTTCGCCGACAAGCCCTGCCGCAACGGCAACTGCGGCCGACAAAATCGGACGTCGCCTATCCTGATGATGCGCGTCCGTTGCGATGAAATGCGCCAGTCCGGCTTCCAAAATCTTCTTGGCCGATTGATACGATTCCTGCCCGAAGCTTTTGGTCAAACTGCCCGCGTCCAGTTGCGCGAAGGCTCCGCGTTCAACCAGATCGGCAATAATTTTCGGATTATCTTGTATGCGTTTGTTGCGCTCGGGATGCGCGATGACCGGCGTAATGCCCGCGTTCAGAATTTGAAAGATGGTCATTTCAATATTTGGCGGGATGGACTGAAACGGAAACTCCAGCAACATATAAGAAGTCCCGTTCAACTTGATGCGAGAATTCGGATTGTCCGCTTCCTGAAAGATTTCGTAGCTGTAGCGGACTTCTCCGCCCGGTACAATCTGCACACAATTGTCCGCCGCCGCCATCACACGCGAAATCCGGCGAAGAATGGCTTCTCGTTCCGGCGTCGTGTGAACTCCATCAAACATATGCGGCGTTGCGATAATGGTTTTGATTCCATCTGCCGCCGCCGCCCGACACATTGCCACGGATTCTTCCAGCGAAGTCGCGCCGTCATCCGTTTCCGGCAAAATGTGGCAATGAATGTCCACCATACTGTTGAGCGTCATCTTCGGTGCGTCCGCCATTCGTATACCTGCCGCTTCCTTCTTCTGAAATCATTGAATTCTGTCGAATGTCACTTGACCAAGCTCGCGCATTATCAAGTATCCAGTTGGCCCATTCAAGCTACCCTCTTTCGCCTTCTGTCAGTAGTCGTTCGCATTGAATTCCAACGTTGCGAATTCAATGCGGTCAATGTGTATCCGCCTGCAATTCCATTACCTGAGACGGCAAAACACACAAAACACGTAAAAACCACTCCATTGTTTGAAGCCGAGTCAATTCCGCCGACTCGCGTCAGCACTTTCCCTGAGCAACGCCGCAGTAAATATCCGGCGTTTTCGTTTTCGCCCAGCAGCCCCAAACTTGCAATCGTCTATCACAGAATGGTCCCTCAACCGCGCAGAAAGATTGGCACAGGGCATGCACATAGCGAAAGGACTTGGTCAGCAATTTCAAGGGCGACTGAGTTTTCAAGAGGCCTTACAGGTAAATGCGAATGAGCCTGTTCAGTGATAACAATGCTAGACGCTAAATTCGGATTGACCAATGATCATCTAAGCGTCAACGTCCCCACTGGCATTGAGTAGCATATGGACGCAAGCAACAGACTGTGAAATTGTCTCGAAAATAACTGATGATGAGGCAGTTTACCCGCTTACAGCTGATCCGACTTTGGGCCAATGCCCAAATAATTCCCATTGGCTTTTCATTAAGAGAAAATTGCGTATTTATACGTATTCACAAATTTTCCCCTTAAAATTAAAGTCGAGTCATCCAATTGCTAACGTGGGATAGCAAAAGGGCCAGGTGAGAAACGAGGAAAGAGGAAATGGGATGCCTTCCTTCTCACTAGGTACAAATTCAGCACAGCGCGGTCAAAGTTTTTCCGAAGGCTTAGCTCTCGCCCTGTTCGTTATGCCATCGTGAAAGACTGCATTGGAGACTGATAGTCTTAGCACAATAACTTGTGTTGTTGTCGCCGAGAAATCACGAATGACATCAAGTGTTTGCCAGGAAATCCCCGGTGCAGTGCCATTCTGGATTACTGAAGTTCTATAGAGCCGATGCGAGTGAGAACTTGCCGGCTCTTTTTCAATTAACGCTGGCTTCGAAGGCGGTAATTTAACCACCGATTTGAAATAGGCAACCGAATAATAAGAAAAGGTCGCTGATTTGATGTGCATCAAAATCAGCGACCCTTTTTAGTTTCCGAACTTACTGCTCGGCTGATAACAAGGAAAATGTCTTCAGAACCTACGGTCTTGCAACGACAATCTCATTGGAGCGCACACCGCGCATTTGTTCTTGTGCCTTGCGCACTTTCACAGAGGGATCAGATTTGATTTTCTCAGTCTGAATCTTCAACTGCTTATTGGCACTTCTAGTGTCATCAGCACGCGCAACTGTCAATGCGTGCGACTTCAAGGCTTCTCGTTCTGCGCCCTGAGCACGCAGGAATGTAGTCACAGATAAGGCTAACAATGCCAACGTTAGCATTGCCAACCAGCCATAGTTTGGAATGCTGGGGATCCAGCTTTCTACGCGTGCGCCCACCGACGAACGCTCTCCAAACGGTAGGGCTTGAGCGCGAACCGCGACAGAATTATTTCTAGCTGAGTACGAATTGGCTAACCGTTTCAAGCAACACCTCCAAATCTTTTTTTGTGTGGGTTTTGCATAGCACCAACCAAGGGTTAAGCACTAAACACTCTCAATCAATTCTGCGAACCGTCATCAAAGCTTAGCTTCTCTCCGTCCATACGGGCGATTTCGATCACAGCGCCTACCAATCAAATACAGGGCTTGGCAGACCAAACACTTTTGCAAACAATCTTTGACTTCGGGGGTCGACTTGATTCTGACGCGCTCTAAATACCGGGCTTGTGCAGTTCACCGTAAACATGTCAATACGTGTGACTCGTCGCTCAAAGCGCCAAACACGATCCTGCCTCTAGTCCTTAGACCACAGAAACAATCAATCAATAATTTTTTGATCTGATCCGGCTGGTTGAATCCTGAAGCCGGAAACCGAACTTGAACCTAGCTAATTAACCGTTTGCTTAAGATGGCGCGGAAAGTATCACGCATATAAAAACCTGTAAAGCACTATTTTTCAGTAGTTTCATAGCCGAAACCTCACATGAAACATAATTCCATTAAAAATCTGACTGTTTAAGCATAGGAGAGGAAAAGTGTCTTGTGGTTGCATCATGCACGACTACAGAATGTTGGGTTTTTTATGAACTGACAGCTGAATTATCCTTGCAGGCATTGTGTTTTGACTGATGAAGAAGCGATTGTCGCTCATTTCAAAGAGAAAAAATCCCTTCAAAAAAAACTTATACCGTCTCATTGATGAAATTAACGATTAAACAGCGAAGGCCTGCACTTTCATTTACGACTTCTGGTTATTCGTCTAACATCCGCGATGATATGAGTTCCCATTCTTCAAGAGTTCAAGCAGTTTCGTGGTTATTAGTCAGCGCAATATTTGGAGTCACGCTGCTGCTCCTGTTCAACGATAGCTGCCAAATGGATGGCGGACAGCATTTTCTGTTTGCACGATGGGCGTGGACACATCCTGACCTGTTTGTTGGCGTGTGGGCGCGACCGTTGTTCACGACTCTTTATGCTTTTCCGTCAGCAGCGAACTATCAAACAGCGCGCATCTTCACACTTCTGATTTGCCTAGCCATAGGTTGGCAGACCTGGCGACTGGCAGATGAATTCAATTTGTTGCGCGCTCCATTAAGCATCGCCCTGCTGTTTCTTCAGCCTTCGTTCTTTCTATTTTGCGCCGACACAATGACCGAGCCCATTTTTGCGCTCGTCTTCGTCATTGCTCTAAGGCTTCACCATCAAGGCAAAACTGTCGCGGGAATGATCGTAGCATCACTAATGATTCTGGCCAGGCCTGAAGGTTTTTTTCTGGGATTACTCTGGGGAATTTGGGTTTTGAGAAATGCAGACCAACGACCATTTAAGCTCAACTCGAACTTGGCCCCGATTGAAAAGCCTCTAGGCTGGCTAAACTCTGCGATCCGTCATCCGCGTGTCACAATCAAACTTCTGTGGTTGGCAACTGGCTCATTTGTTTGGTGGCTTGCCGCAACATTGATCACAAAAGACCCTTTGTTTATAAAACACAACTGGCCCGCCAGTTGGCCAATGACCGGAACGATGTATGGCTCGCATGGCTTGCTGGCTTATCCCAGTCGATTGCCCGAAGTCGTTGGTTTGTTGTTGTTGCCGGTTTTTGTTTTTGGCTTGATCTGGCTGATAAAACAACGACAGTTCGTCACCTTGACCTCTTCCTTCCTGCTGATTTTCGTGCTGCACACGGTCTTCAGAGCGTACGGCTTGCTGGGATCGGCGGGTTATCCGCGCTATCTTGTCGCAATTTCTCCCGCAATTGCGTTGATAACGCTGACTGGCTGGAACCAAATAGCGAAGTTATTTTCTCATGTTTCCCGCCCCGTGAAGTTTGGTTGCGCTGCTGTCTTGCTGACGGTTTCCGCTTGGACAAATTTCGTATATGCAGACGGAGCAGAATGGTCGCGTGACGCTATAGCAATCAAAGAGGCTCATTCTTTTTGGCAATCACAGACTTCACCACCTCAGATTACCCGATTCATTTGGAGCAAGCCTTACGCGTGTATTTTGTTCGATCAAGACCCTTGGGAAAACCCGGCGTTCACACGAAACCGCGAAGCCGATGTTGTCACCTTGCGCGAAATGCCTGCAGGAACCTTGGCTATTTGGGATGAGCTGGCCGGGCCCAAAGAATTTGGCTTGTACGCAACGGACTTCGAAATGGCAGGCTTCGTTAATGTGTATTCAAAATCTTTTTTGTTGAAGGGGCACATTCTGGATCGCTCTTGGTTTGGCTTCGGCGGAACGCGGCGGCAAACCATTTATGTGCTCTACAAACCCAATGCTCCATGAAAAAGCATAAGGCTCGCCAGGTTTAGTGCCGACAAGCCTTCTCTTGTTACTGAGAAGCTATTTACTTCGTTTTAGCAAATCTGACCGAGCGCACATTCCCATTCCCGTCCATGATCGCAATAAGTTCTCTCCCTGAAGGCTGTTTACTGAACTCCAAAACTTCTTGTTTACCGACGGTTCGTTTTTTGAATTTTTGGCCGAAAGTGTTTTTGACTTCTTCCAGCGTCCAGTTAACGAGCAACTCAACGCTGGTCAGCATGCGATCGGGTTTATTGAACCCCAAGGTCATTCCGTGATGAAAGCTCAGATATTTGATCGTATATTCTTCGACACTGTCGGAGTCTTTGCTTTTCGTTAACGCCGCAGCACGAGTTAATTCAGCCACGCCTTTGTAATCATATAGCCCAATGCCTTCAACCAGACGGTAAAATAACGCCAAAGCTTCATCCGGGCGGACAAACACCGGTGATTGCTGGCTCAGTCCTAACTTGCCACGTGTGGCAACGACGATCTGTTCCTGGATAGGCTGATCGGTATTGTAAATCTCTTGAGCCTTGCTTTCGCTTTCCCGATGAACCGGCGATTGAACTGGCGGCTGCAACTTTGCCAACGTAGTCGTCACCTGATCGCTGATCATTCCTCTGGCGTAATTGACCGGCAAAGCAAAGTTGATGTTCTGGCCGCTTTTCAGCAAATAAGTCACAATGCCGATGACTTCGCCATCCGAGTTGAACAACGCGCCGCCACTGCTGCCTCGACTGATGGGCGCGGTGACTTGAAAGACTCTGTGGGTATCCAAGCGCCGAACTCCGCTGATAACGCCTGTAGTCAACGAATTGACCAAACCTTCAGGGCTGCTGATGGCGACAATGGCATCGCCCGTTTCGGCTTTGTCGGAATCGCCCAAACTGACGGTCGGCAACTTAAAGCCTTTGATCTTGATGATAGCTATGTCTTTGGCATCGTCTACATCAACCAGATCTGCGGTTTTGTAAACGTCGCCGCTCGGCAGCTTCACGCGCAACGCTGCCGCGCCTTGGACAACGTGCAAATTGCTGACAATGGCCCCGCTAGGGGTGACGATAAAGCCGCTTCCCTGTCCGACAACACTGCCGCGGTCGTCCAAAGCTTCGATGATAACGACAGCTTGCGATTGTTCGCGAGCGATAGTGGCAGGAGATTTCCCTTGATTGGCATTTTGTGCCCAAACCGGCGCCGCCCAAAGAAGCAAACTAATTAGAGACACGATTAGCTTCATAAACCCCTTACTTCTGTTTGAGAACTGGTGAAGACGCACAAGCGACTTGCCCGCCATCATTTCTAACTACTCTTGATCTAAATAGACGTTGACTCGCTGCCAGAAAGAGTACGACCGATGAATGCCAGGTGCAAACTGCTCAATGGCATTCATCGGTCGCAAATTGAACGGCCTATTTCGTGATGAAAATGGCCGAAAAGTTAGAAGAGAAGCTTGATTCCCATTTGCATCGTGCGCGGATCACGAACAGTTCCAATCTGGCCAAAAGCCGTGCTGGTGACGTTCGTGCTGGTGAAGCCTCTGAAATTCGTGTGATTGAAAATATTGAAAACTTCGCCACGCAATTGCAGCCTCACATTTTCCGTGAACTTGACGGTTCTGGACAATGTGAAGTCAAAGCGCTTGGTTCCGGGGCCGTTGATGACGCCACGCCCTGCCGTTCCCGGAGAGGTCGGCAACCCGGTTGCGGTGGTAGTCGGGTTGGTCTGGAAACAAGCGGTGTTGAAAAACTGCTGCGCCGTTTGAGGCGCTCCGCTGTTCGGATCGCAAAGCAAATTCGGGCGAGCAGTTGGATTCGTGTTGATCAACCCCACGCCAGCGTAATCAAGGTTTGAGGTGGTTGCAGTAAATGGCAAGCCAGTTTGAATACTGGTAATCCCCGCGACCTGCCAGCCACCAAGCACTTTGCCAGCAAAACCTTGTTGGGTGCGATAAAACGGAAGCTGGTAAATGTAACTGATCGTCAATATTTGCCTGCGGTCGAGCGCCGCACGCGCATATTCGCTTCGAATGTCATAGGTATTTTGCGGAGACGCCGAGCGATCATTCTGGCTATCCGTCAAATTCTTTGCCCAGGTGTAAGCCAAATTGATGCTGGATGACCTGGAAAACCTATGCTGCGCAGAAACCTGCAAGCTGTGGTAATTCGAGTTGTACCGCGGCTGGATGATCGCAATCGAACGGAAACCACGATATGGACGAAGCTGATCCAAAATCAGCAAATCCAAAACGCCTGCGGCGTTCGGATTTCCGGTTGCCGTTGACGAATTTCGAAACGCATACCCGGCAGGCTGGCACTGAACCAGCGTCGGCGCGGGAGTTTGCCCAATGTAGTTGGCTCCCTGAGCGCATGATGAGCTAAGCGCTTTGCCCGGCGGAACTTCATTCAGCTCAGTGATGCCGATCAGATGAGTGGCTTTTGAACCGTAGTACCCTACAGTCACTAACGTGGATTTGCTCAACTGCTGTTGAACGTCCAGCGACCAGTGTTGGGTATACGGTGTATGCCAGTCTGTTTGGATTGCGCGCAAAGATTGGACGCCCGCGCCAGCAACGATTGCGGCTCCGGGGCTATCCAACCTTACGCTCGAACCGGTAACGGTTTCCTGATAGGGCGGATTGGCTCCGATATTCTGTTCGAAGGTTCCGACCAAGACCTGTTCGTGATAAATACCATAGCCCGTACGAATCGCTGTTTTGCCTTTCTTGAACGGATCCCAAGCTAATCCCAGTCGGGGAGCGAAATCTTTTTTGCCGACATTGATCACGTATTCGCCGTAGGGCGAAACTGTCGGGGTGCAGTTAAATGCCGCCGGGCCGGTTTGGAAGTTTTGCGAGTTGACAATGATGCCGTTGCAATAATTCCCAGTCCCTGCAATGCGGTTTCCCGCCCCAGTAACCGCTGGCGCATTTGATGCGCTGTAAAGCGCCGGGTCGAAATTCGACAATCGCCCGTTCTTGTCGTACGGCGACGGAAAGTAAGAGTAACGAACGCCATAATACAGCGTCAGATTGTTCTTTACGCGATATTCATCCTGTCCGTACGCTTCGATGGCTTTCTGCCGCAAATCGGCGGTGTAGTCGTAATGAGACTGCGTGAAGCCTGTCGAATTCCCGACCAGGAAGTTTGCCCAGCGTTGCAAGTTGGCCGCAACTGTCGCCGTTAAAGCTCCCGCCAAAACAGTGCCATTCGGCAACACGTAATTTTGCGGGAAAGTCAGCCCTGTCGGAATCGTCGCAGAAAATGAGTTGAAAATGCCTTCATTGTTTCCGGCCAAAGCATTTTCATTCTTGCGATAGATCGAATAAACACCTCCGACCTTGACCGTGTGATTGCCGAAAATTCCGGTCAAGCTCCCGTTAAAGTTGTGTTTATAAGAAAAGTTGTCATACGGGCCAAAACTGGTCAGCCCGGTGAAGCCATTGCCGGTGATCGTGGGAACACGGTCACGAGTGCTGACATAAGGCAACGTGATGGGAACCTTGGTGTTTGTCAGAGCCAGCGTGCCAACGTTTTGACTGAGAATTGCGCCGTATCCGTAATTGTAGCGTCCCTCGAACAGCAGCTTCGGATTGATGGTGAACGTAGTTTGAAATGTATGAGTTTTGCCAGGCGAGTCGGTCTTGGTTGTCGAAACTCCAGGCAGCCCTGATCCGCTGGAAAACAACGCGTTGCCGTCAGTCGTCGGAATCGCGTCGTGTTGGTAGCGGTAATACATGTTCCAGCGAGGCGAGAACGTGTAATCAATCTTCAAAACTTCCTGCCGGAAATCCGCGATGTTCGGAATTGCCGTGACTAACCCAAACGGATTGGTAATCGAAGGGCTATTCGGCAATGGAAGCTTGTTGTAAATGCCATTGATGTAAGCCAGTGCTGTCGGGCTTAACACATTGGCCGGAATCGGCGTGTTGGCCGGTAAAATGAAATTCCCGGTACAGGCAGCTTCACCCAACAGCGGGCGGTTGATGCAAACCGGAAACGGAAAGACGCCTTTTCGCAAATTCTCGTCAGGCACAGTCACAGTTGCGGCAGGGGCAGCCCGGCGGTCGCGCCTGTATTCCTGAGCAAAAAAGAAATGAAGCCTCTCTTTGGCTTCGTCCCAACCTAATGGGCCAAACACTTTCTTCGACAGCAGGATCGGACCGCCGAGCGTCCATCCGAAATTGTTATACCGGAACGGAGGCCGTTTGGCTTTCCCGTCTGAAGTGCGACCAAACGCCGGATTCAAGGTGCTGTTGGTCAGATAATCATTGGCGTTCAAAACTTCATTGCGAAGAAATTCATAGGCGCTGCCATGAAACTGTGAACCGCCCGAACGAGTGATGACATTGACTTGTCCGCCACCGCTGCGCCCGGATTCGGCTGGATACAGACTGCGCAGGACTTTGATTTCGCCGATGGAATCAACGCTTGGGTAAGCTTGAATGGTAATGTTTGATCCGCGGTCGGTGACATCCGCGCCGTCAACAGTGAACGTATTCTGGCTGCTTCGCGCGCCGTTGACGGAGATGTTGACCGTGTTGGCCTGTCCGCTGGGGTTCGTCGTGCCAACGTAAACCTGATCCGCCAGATCGTTGGAAACGCCGGGAGACAGCGTGACCAATTGCACCCAGTTGCGATTGTTCAGCGACAGTTCACGCACTTGATCTCCGCTGATAAGCGATGACGATGTGGGCGTCGTTGATTCCACTGCCACTGGCGACGATTCCACCGTGACAACATCTGAAATCGCTCCGACTTCCAAAACCATGTCGATAGTACGGCGCTGGTTCAAATCCAGCTTGATGGTGCGCTCGACCTGTTTCTTGAAGCCCTTGGCTTCGACGGAAATGTCGTACAGGCCAGATTGAAGCAACGGCGCGGAAAATTGCCCGTCGGTATTCGTTGTTACAGTTCGAACCACGACTTTTTTTTCTGCATCGGTAATCGTCACCGTTGCGTTTGCGATAGCGCCGCCATTGGAATCGCGCACCGTGCCCAACAGGCTGCCGGTGACTTCCTGAGCGTTCACGATCAGCGCTGAACCAGCGATCAATAGGATCGCTAAAATCCCTAACAGGGTCTTGCCTGTTCGAAATATGTAAGCAAAGGGTTTCATAAATGCTCCTTCAGTATTGGTGAGCTTATTCTGTTTAGGATGGGGACAAAGCGTTTGCGTGCGTATTCACCAGAGTCGCTCTCTAGATTCGAGCAACAGGTTGCCTTGATCCATTATTAGGTTACTTGAAAGGTTAGTTGATTGAGCAGTGGCTGAAATGGACTCTCCCAGCCATGTTTTATGATTATTACTGTCCAAGCAAAGCTGCGTTATTCTGGAATGAATACAGGCTCACGGGCAAGTGGCGGATGAAAATTATTTTGATGGGCTTCCAGAAAGTTTTGCTTTAACGAATTACTGTGACAACAAAGTTGGGAACGATGGCAGCCAAGCTTGACGGATTCGCTCCAAATAATCGCCTTGCGGGTTTAGATCGGGCGAAGCCTTAATGGAACTGTCGTAAGAAAAAAGCACGAAGCCTTGAGCTCCAAGTTCACGCGCGACCTGGACTTTTTCCAGCGCGCTGCCAACAGGCTGTTTATGCACCCCGATGCCAGCCCAAACCTGTTTGCCGGACGAAAGTTTCATCGCAGAACTGATCTGGCGGCGAAAGGCGTCGGTTTCCGGCGTGTAGGCCATCGGACAAGCCACGTCCAACCAGCCCGACCGCATCCACTCGCGCCAATTCTGAAACCGGGAACGCGCGGCGTCCTCTTCGTTGGCAAAGACTGCGGCTGAAACGATGGCATTGGGTTTTAAGGCTTTGGTTCCCTTGTAAACTCGCTCAACCAAATCCGTGACTTGCCGACGCTGAAAATTGGCAAATTGATCCGGGAAGCTGACGGCATAAGTGAACGGATCGAGGCTGAATTGTTCGGCAAGTTCCAAGCGTTTTTCCGGGGCAAGCGTCCTGTCCACTTCAGCGCGAAACTGGTCCAGCGCCGCCCGGCTGTAATCGAAATTGGCGTTCGGATAACGCACATAATCAAAATGCAGCCCGTCAACGTCGTAATGTTCGGCAACATCCATCCAGATTTTGATCAGGTTCTCTTTGACTTCAGGATGAGCGGGCGAGGTGTATAAACCTTCAAGCTCAATTCGATTGCTGCGAGTAAATTCAATCAGCCGTGTCAGATATTCGGGCGATTTCGGATCCACAGCGTAAAGCTCTTTGCCAATCTCACGTGGAATCATCAGCCATTCGGGATGTTGATAGATTAAATGGCTTTTCGATTGCGGCAACTCTTCAATGTTTGCGACAACATAAATGTTGATCCAGGCGTGAACACGAATTCCAATTCGATGGGCTTCGTCCAGCGCTATGGCCAAGGGATCAAACTCGATGGGTTGCCCGGCCAATTCTTCCGCGCGGGGTTCAATTTGAGACTTATAGTAGGCATCGCCTCGGCCACGAACCTGAACTATCAGGTCTGTAAAGCCATTGCTTTTGGCGCGCGCAACCATTTCCTTAACGGCTTGCGGCGAACTCATCGTGTGGCGAACCACCCAGAGAGCACGAACCTCATTCGAAGGAATTTCCTGTGTTGTCGCAGCGTTGACCAATCCGGTTTCAACTCTTTGTGGAGGCGGCAGTGTCGGTGTGGGCGCGGCGGTTTTCTGTGCCGGAAGCAAAGCACTCAGCAACAGAATAAAATAAGCAGTGATGATGGTGACAGCTCGTCTCATAGTTCAATACAGCAAATATTTTCTTCTGATTGCCCGAAATCCTTCCAAATCGCTTTCCCACAATTGCTTCAGAGCGCGCGCGTCCGAACCTTGGCGGTAAGCATCATAAATTTTCTGGTTTACCAGCAGCCGCGTGAACCGATCCACGGCAAAGTCCTTGGAAAATAACTTCTTCAACTGAACGGCCAGCTCCATTCCGGTCAGCACGGCTTCGAACTTGTCGCGGTCTGTAACAATGACGTTTACGCCACCGCATTCGGCATCTTTGTGAACGCTCGCCTTCGGCGTGAAACGAACTGGAACGAATCGCACGCCGGGCAGTTTTGCAGAGTTCAGGGCTTCGGCCAGCTTGCGCCCGTCAATCCACGGGGCGCCAACCAGTTCGAAGGGCGTATCAGTTCCCCGCCCGACAGAAACGTTGGTCGTTTCGATCAACCCGACGCCGGGATAAAGCGTCGCTTCGGTCAGGCTGCGCATGTTCGGCGAAGGATTGATCCAGGTCAGCCCTGTCTCGTCAAACCATGACGAGCGTTTCCAGTCTTCGACGCGAACGATTTGCAACTCGGCTCCGCCGTTCCAAACGATCCCGCGTTCTTTGTTGAAAAGCTGAGCCAGTTCGCCAACCGTCATTCCGTGGCGAACCGGAATCTGGTGATATGCAATAAAAGAAAGCTTGTCGCCGTCGGCCAGTGGCCCTTCGACATCCGTGCCGTTAATTGGATTGATTCGATCAAGCACGACGAAAGTCTTGCCGTTTTTGGCAGCTTCTTCCATCGCCAACCCCATCGTCGAAACATAGGTGTAAAACCGAGCGCCAATGTCCTGAATGTCAAAAACCAGAACGTCAATGTCTTTGAGCATTTCTGCCGTCGGCTTTCGAGTTTCGCCGTACAGGCTGAACACCGGCAAGCCTGTTTTTTCGTCGGTAGAGTTGGTGATCTTTTCCTGATCCAGTGCGCCGCGAATGCCGTGTTCAGGCGAAAACAGCGCAACCAGTTTCACATCGGGAGCTTTGAACAAAACATCAATCGTCGGATTGCCATCGAGGTCGCGGCCAGTGTGATTGGTGAT
>DAOMFR010000033.1:0-1426 GCA_035429885.1 Blastocatellia bacterium | reverse complement strand
AGACGCCACTCGGCCACGCAACGAACTAACATCGGCAGGCTTTTTGGAATCCAGCTTCGGATGAACACGGTTGCTCAGGAAAACGACAAACGTCTGACTGGATGGGTCAAGCCATAACCCCGTGCCAGTAAACCCCGTGTGGCCGAAGCTGCCGATTGGGAACAGATCGCCTCGATTGGCCGAAAACCCTGAATACACATCCCAACCGAGTCCTCGAGAATTACCGTCGCTGCCATTTCCTGCTGAAGGTCGCGGTTCTGTCATTCGAGCGATACCCATCGGACTCAGGATTCTTCGACCCTGGTATTCGCCGCCGTTCAGGATCATCTGGCAATAAATCGCCAGATCATCGGCGGTGGAAAACAATCCGGCGTGACCGGCGACTCCACCCAGCAAATACGAGCGCGGATCATGAACTTCGCCGCGCATCCAGTGCTCGGCTTCTTTGGCAACGACGTCAGCCTCTTTCGCCGCTCCTTCGCGACTGCGGTTCTGTTCGGCTCCGCCACGCTGTTCGGTCGGCGCAATTCTGGGCTTGGCCGTGCCGCCCAACCGTTCCAGCGGTTTGTAGCCAGTGTCTTTCATCCCCAAGGGTTGATAGATATTTTCCAGTGCAAACTGATCAATCGGTTTGCCGCTGACACGTTTGACCAGCTCAGCCAGCACAATGAAGTTCACATCGGAGTAAATCATCTTCGAGCCGACTTCATTCAGCGGCGCCAGCTTCCAGATGTTTTCCATAGCCTTTTCCGGCCCCTGCTCATAATCGCGGATGTCGTTGTCAGCAATCAGTCCCGAACGATGAACGAGCAAATGTTCGACGGTGATGCCGCGTTTCCCGTTTTCGGCGAACTCCGGAATGTAGCGTGAAACCGGATCGCCCAACCGAATCAATCCACGCTCGACCAGAATCATGACCGAAGTCGCCGTGGCCACAATTTTGGTCAGCGAAGCCAGGTCGAAAATCGTATCCGTCGTCATCGCTTCAACTTGAGGCTCCAGCGCGCGATTGCCATACGCTTTACGCCAGACAATTTTGCCCTGGCGACCAACCAGCACAACTGCGCCGGGCAATTGTTTTTTGGCAATTTCGGCTTCGACAATGGTGTCAATGTTAAACAATTGAGTCGGCGACATGCCCACGGCTGACGGCGAAGTAGTTGTCAGGACAGAAGTCGAATTCGGCGCCTGAGCCAGCACGGCTTGAAAAACCAGCAGGCAAATCAGCGCAGAGGAAGCGTAACGGTAGAGTGTGTTTTTCATCTTCAGGGATTTAGAGCTTGTTCTAGTAGGTGATGGGGGCGCGGACTGCGTTCGTAAAAAATACTTTTACCACAGCAACAGGTTTTGGAGTAACTCAAATTTACATACCCCTAACTTGACCAATCCATCAGCCAAAAACATAATGCCCGCCATCGCAATTCAG
>DAOMFR010000032.1:4141-50535 GCA_035429885.1 Blastocatellia bacterium | reverse complement strand
ATGAGCAAAAAACCACTAAACATCGGACTTATCGGGTACGGCTTTATGGGACGCGCGCATTCGAATGCGTTTCGGCAAGCCGGGCGTTTCTTTGACTTGCCGTACGAAGTCAATCTCAAAGCCGTCTGCGCGCGCAACGCGGATCGCGTCAAATCCTTTGCGGACAATTGGGGCTACGAATCCATTGAAACCGATTGGCGCGCGCTGATCGAGCGCAAAGACATTGATCTGATTGACATCGCCAGTCCCAACGACACGCATGCGGAAATCGCCATCGCTGCCGCCAAAGCCGGCAAGATGATCATGTGCGAAAAACCGCTCGGTCGAAATTCTGTCGAAGCCAAAGCGATGGTCGAAGCCGTCGAAGCCGCCAAGGTGCCCAATTCGGTTTGGTACAACTACCGCCGAGTTCCGGCGGTGACGATGTTGAAAAACCTGTTGGACGAAGGCCGGTTCGGACGCATTTTCCATTACCGCGCCAAGTTTTTGCAGGACTGGACGATTTCGCAGGATTTGCCGCAGGGCGGCGAAGGGCTGTGGCGATTGGACGTTTCGGTTGCGGGCAGCGGCGTGACCGGCGATTTGCTGGCGCACAACATTGACACGGCGATGTGGCTCAACGGTCCGATCAAAGAAGTCGTGGCGATGACCGAAACCTTCGTCAAAGAGCGCCAACACAACCTGACCGGCAAGGTCGAACCTGTGGGCATTGACGACGCCAGTTTGTTCCTGTGCCGGTTTGAAAACGGTTCGCTGGCATCGTTTGAAGCCACTCGGTACGCGCGCGGGCACAAGGCGCTGTACACATTGGAAATCAACGGCGAACACTGTTCAGCATTTTGGGATTTGCACGACCTGCATCGGTTGCAATATTTCGATCATCGTGACGAAGGCATCACTCGCGGATGGCGCAGCGTGCACATCACCGATGGCGATCATCCGTACATGGGCCATTGGTGGGTGCCGGGATTGCAGATCGGATACGAACATTCCTTCACACACCAGTTCGCAGATTTCCTGCAAGCCGTTGGCGAAGGCAAAGAAGTTGGCCCAACGTTCCGTGATGGCTTGGCGACGGATTTGGTTTGCGATGCCGTGCTCAAATCCGCGAAGACGCGGCAATGGGAAAGCGTTTCTCAATAACTCAACGGAGAATCAGATGAAAAAACTTTTCGTACTTTTGGCCGTGCTGTTCGCGGCGGCGCTGCTCACCTTCTCAACCATCGCCCAACAAGGCCCGCCTCCGCAGGGCGGACAAGGTCGTCCGCCGGGTGGTCCCGGTCGCGGCCCTGGCATTGATGCGTTGGCAATGGAGGATCACACAGGGTTTACCCAGATTTTTGACGGCAAAACCCTGAAAGGCTGGGATGGCAATCCTGATTTTTGGCGCGTGGAAAATGAAGCCATCGTGGGCGAAAGCACAGCCGAAAAACCGCTGAAGGTAAATACCTTCGTCATTTATCGCGGCAGCCAGCCGGGCGATTTTGAATTGAAGCTAGAATACCGCATCAATTCCACCAACAGCGGCGTGCAGTACCGCAGCATCGAATTGCCCGACGTAGGCAAATGGGTGCTCAAGGGATATCAAGCCGACATTGATTTCGCCAACCAATACACGGGACAACTGTACGAAGAGCGCGGACGTGGCTTTTTGGCCATGCGCGGCCAGGTCACGCAAATCACTCCGGGCAAAAAACAGATCGTCGCCAATTTGCGCAGCGGAGACGACCTGAAAGCGGCGATCAAAAGCAATGACTGGAATCAGCTGCACATCATCGCGCGCGGTAACCGGCTGGTCCATATCTTGAATGGACACTTGATGGCCGAAGCGATTGATGACGATCCGGCGGGCCGTGCGATGGGAGGCCTGCTTGGTTTCCAAATGCACGTGGGCCCTCCGATGAAGGTTGAATACCGAAACATCTGGTTGAAAAACCTGTAGATGACACTGACACGGCAGCCAGAAAAATTTCCCGATTACGGCAAATTTTTCTGGCTGTTCGGCTTTTTTCTCCCCCTTCAATCTTGCCTCAAATTCCGCCCGGTTATAGTATTTGCACATCCTAAGTAGGTCTAACCAACTCTTCCTGGAAACTACAGGACGACTTTTTTCAAGCTTTGCTGTTCTCAAATGCTAATAGACGCTGTTACGCCTGAGAATTTGGCAGAGGTGTGGTCTGTTTCTGCCCCATTTCAGTCGTAACCTCCGCTGACCCCGGCTGGTTTACAGCCAAACTAACCCCATAGCTAGGAGGAACTTTATGTTACGAACCTTGCTGAAATTATCTCTAGCAGTGTTCTCAGCAACCGTTCTATCCATCTCTGTGTTTGCTCAGGGATTGACTGGACAAATTTCGGGCACGCTTACCGACTCCAACGGCAGTGTCGTGCCCAATGCCAAAATTACAGTCAAGAACGAAGAAACGGCTCAAATGCGCGAAGTAACTTCGGACAGCGACGGCAATTTCTTTGCGCCGCAATTGTTGCCTGGAACGTATTCGCTGGCCGTTTCAGCCAGTGGCTTTAAGAAGTTCGAACAAAAAGGAATCGTCGTCACCGCAAACGAACGCGTAGCCCTTCGTAAAATTACGCTGGAAGTGGGCGATGTCAATCAAACCGTGACCGTGACCGCCGAACAGGCATTGGTTAAAACCGAAAGCGCCGAACGCGCAGGACTGATTGACGAACAACAGATTCAGGGCATTGCATTGAAAGGCCGCGATTATATGGGCCTGGTTCGTTTGCTACCCGGCGTGGTTGACACCGCCAATCGCGAAGCGCCCGGCTGGAACAATCTTGTTGGCGTGAACATCAATGGCAGCCGCGCAGGCACGCTCAACCTGACGCTGGACGGGGTGTCATCGCTGGACACCGGTTCGCAACAAGGGCCGTATCTGGCTCCGGGACTGGACGCTATTGGCGAAGTCAAAGTGTTGCTGACCAACTATCAGGCCGAATACGGACGCAGCAGCGGCGGCACGATCAACGTGGTCATCAAAAACGGAACGCGCGATTTCCACGGCGGCGGGTTTTATTTCAAGCGCCACGAACAATTCAACGCCAACGAATACTTCAACAACGCGCGTTTGATTCCCAAACAACGCTATCGGTTCAATTACTGGGGCGGCAACATTGGCGGCCCAGTGCTGATTCCCGGCACCAGCTTTAACAAAAACCGCGACAAACTGTTCTTCTTCTGGTCGCAAGAATATCTGCCGCGCAACTATCCGACTCGCCAGGGAACGATCACTTATCCGACGGCGTTGGAACGCGCAGGCGATTTTTCCAAGAGCTTGGACACCAGCGGACGTTTGATCGTCATTCGTGACCCTGTTACCGGTCAGGCGTTCCCGGATAACAAGATTCCGACCAATCGCATTGACCTGAACGGTCAAAAATTGCTCGGCATCTTCCCTCTCCCGAACTACACCGACCCGACCAACAACTACAACAACGTTTTCCAAAGCACGGTCAACCAGCCGCGTCGCGAAGAGATTTTGCGCGTGGACTGGAACATCTCTGACAAAACCACGTTCTACGCACGCGGCATTCATAACAACGAACAGTACAAAGGCGATTTCAACTTCGTGCTGGCGTCAAACGTCTGGCCGCAGTTCCCGATCAAATACCAGATCAAGAGCGAAGGATTGGTCAGCACACTGATTCACACCTTTGACCCGACGCTGACCAACGAATTCACCTTCGGTATCAACCGCGCGTTGCAAACCGTCGAGCCGCTGAACCAGGCGGGCATTGACCGCAACGACCGCAACAAAATCGGATTGACGCTGCCGCAATTTTATCCGGCGAGCAATCCGTTGAACCTGATTCCGAACGCCACCTTCGGCGGCATTTCCAACGCGCCGCAATTCAACATTGAACAACGCTTCCCGTTCTTTGGAACGAACAACATCTGGAACTATTCGGACAACATTTCCAAGATTTGGGGCGGCCACAACATGAAGGCCGGTTTCTATCTGGAATACACCACTCGCAACGCGGCGCGTTCGGCGGCGTTCAACGGCACGTTCAGTTTTGACCGCAACCCGAACAACCCGCTGGATACGAACCATCCATTTGCCAATGCGCTGCTCGGCGTCGTCAATTCCTACACCGAAGCCAACGGCAAACTGAATGGCCACGCACGGTACAAAAACATCGAATGGTTTGCGCAGGACAACTGGAAAGTCACCAAACGGCTGACGCTGGATTACGGTCTGCGTTTCTATTGGATTCAACCGACGTTGAGCGCGGGCGACAACCTGGCGTTCTTCGATCCGAAACTGTACGACGCAACCAAACAACCGGCGTTGATGACGCCCTATTGTTTGACTGCGAATCCTTGCTCTGGCGCCAACCGCGTCGCGCGCAACCCAATCACTGGCCAAACGCTTCCTTCCGTGAAAATCGGGACCTTCGCGGCTGGCGCGGGCACACCATTCCAGGGAATGAACGTGGTCAAGGAAAGCGTTCTCAATTCGCCTGGCATCAATCTTGGCCCTCGCGTCGGTTTTGCCTATGACGTGTTCGGCGACGGCAAAACTTCCGTTCGCGGCGGCGTCGGAGTCTTTTATGACCGCATCAACGACGACCAGGTATTGCAGATGGTCGAATTGCCGCCAAACCTGATTACGGCGACGGCGAATTTCACGACGATCAAAGACCTGCTGGCAACGCCACTGAGCGTCGCTCCGGCGGGCGTGTTCGGCATTCAACGCGATTACGATTCGCCAGCCGTGTACAACTTCAGTTTGGGCGTCCAGCGTGACATCGGGTTCAAGACTGTGCTGGATGTGTCGTACGTCGGTTCGCTGGCGCGTCATCTGTTGCAACGTCGCAGCATCAACGCTGTTCCCTACGGCGGCCGATTCCTGGCAGCCAGCATTGACCAAACTGTCTCCGGTGGAGCAACGCCACTGCCGGACAACTTCCTGCGCCCGTACAAAGGCTACGGCGACATCAACTACATCGAATTCGCGTCGAATTCGAATTATCACGCGCTGCAAGTGCAGGCGAATCGCCGTTTCTCTTCCAGCCTGTCCTTCGGTTTGGCTTACACCTGGTCGAAAGCGATGGATTTGGTGGACGGGAATAACAACAACGTCAACCCCTTCATTAATCCGGGCGTCCGCAATTACGGCAAAGCCGGTTTTGACCGCACCCACAACATGACGATCAATTACGTGTACAAACTTCCGGGACTGAGCAAGTACTGGAAGAACGGATTGACGCGTCAGGCGTTGGACGGCTGGGAATTGTCGGGCATCACGTCGTTCGTCAGCGGCGCACCGTCAGGCATCGGCTACAGCACAGTGCAAGGCACTGATCTGGTCGGTGGCAGTGGCGGCGGCATTGACAGCCGTGTGGTGCTGGTGGGCAATCCTGTATTGCCAAAAGACCAGCAAACGTTCAGTCGCTTTTTCAACACCTCTGCCGTGCAAGCGCCAACCAAAGCCAATTTTGGCATTGGCAACGCGGCGAAAGACTTGATCCGATTGCCCGGCACCAACAACTGGGACATTTCGCTGTTCAAGAATTTCGTCATCGGCGGCGAACACGGGCTGCGATTGCAATACCGGTTGGAAATGTACAACGCGTTCAATCACACGCAATTCACCAGCGTGGATACGACGGCGCGTTTCGACCTGACCAAACAACCGACCGATACGGGCTACCAAACGAACGCCCTGTTCGGATCGTTCACCGGTGCCGCCAACTCGCGCCGCATCGTGATGGGGTTGAAGGCCAACTTCTAAAGCTGACGTTCAAGCTTCAAAATGAAAAGGCCGGAGCATCCAATGCTCCGGCCTTTTCATTTTGCCATCGAAAACTTTGAAGCTATTTGCTGAGCACCAAAACTCCCCACGGACTTCCCGTCGCTTTCAGTTTTTTGGTGACAGTCTGGCTGGCAACATCAACCACTGAAACGTCATTGGAAGGGCCATTGGCTGTAAAGAGAATTTTCCCGTCCGGCGAAAGCGCAATTCCCCAAGGACGCGTTCCAACTTCAAACGACCCAGTCGGTTTGTTCGTCGCCGTATCCACGACAAACACCTTATGACCGCGCCCTGTGCTGACGTACAGCGATTTGGCATCCGGTGACAGCGCCAAGCCCATCGGTTTGACTTCGCCCGCTTTGCCCAGCTCGATGGTTTGAATCGGCGCGTATTTCAGGGCATCAAAGAGAATGATCGTGCCGTCGTTTTCTGCGTTGACGTACGCCTGTTTGCCATCCGGCAAAAAGACCACGTTGCGAGGGCGGCGGCCGACCTTGAACGTTTTGAGCAGTTTGCGACCTTCGACATCAATCGCTGAAATGGTGCCGTCATTTTCCGCTGTAGCAAAAACCCGCTTACCGTCCGGAGTCAGCGTCACACCTTCGGGCTCTTCGCCAATGCGAATTGTTTTCGCCAATTTGCCGGATTGAATATCCACAAAACTGACTCCGGCAACATCTTCGTTCGACACCAGCAAGGTTTTGCCATCGTGGCTGATAGCGAAGTTTTCAGGATCAGAACCGCCTTCCATCATTCGGACAATCTTGTTCTGTTCAATATCGAAGACGCCAATGCCATCCGCCTTTTTGTCCGGTGGAGGCAACGTGCTTTCGTCCACGCCCGGCGGCGCAAGCGGTGAACCGCTCAGCGCGACGTATATCGTTTTGCCATCCGGGCTGGCATGAATGCCACGCGGACGTTTACCCAACGGAACCGTGCCGATGACTTCCAGCGTCGTGCCGTCAATAATGCTCAGGTCGCCAGAAGTTTCGTTTGTGACAAACACGCGATAACCGGATTTCCATTCGGGTATTTTCCCGGATGGAACCGGAGAGGAATTTTGGACTGCTTCTTTCGTCGCTGGCGCGGGTGATTCCTTTGAGCAACCAGCCGCAACCAACAATAAACAGCCAACGATCAACAGGCACACGAATTTATTCATTGCATTTCTCCACGCAAGAACCGTTTGCAGAACGACGACTCATGCGAACTATTTGGATTTGAATTCAAAAACGATGTCACTTTTTGCTGAAGGTGCGAGAACAATTTTTTGCTCGATCTTGCCCAGCTCTTCCTGCCAGGCTTCGAGGGTATACGTTCCCGGCGGAACATCTCGCAATTGAAATGCGCCGTCTTCACCGGTCACAGCAAAGTAAGGATGCGCAACCACTCCCACCCAGGCGTGCATCCACGAATGAATGTTGCATTTGACACGCACCATCACTTCCGGCTGGGTGAACCGGCGGGTTAGCGGCTGGTCGCCGGGCGATTGACTTTGATTCCAGTCGCGGTTGATTTCGGGCAGTGGGTGAATGTTGTGCGTCAGCGGATCGGAATTCGTCACCTTGAATGTTTGCCCGACGCGAACACCCATCACCCGCGGACTGAACCAACAACCATTTTGATCAATCGTCACGGGTTCGGTTGGCGGTTCGAAGTTTTTCTCTTCCAGCCCCTGTTTGATGTACACAAACACGTTCGCCAGCACGCGATCTTTTCCTTCGCCGCGCGCCGCAATGGCTTCATCCATCACGGCGTTCTGGTGCAACTTCACGCATTGCGGGTCTTGATCCATATCAATCTTTTTCGCCACAGGAGCTTTGCCGGTAAACATGATTTTGCCGGAAATCACGCCTGCGGTAGCGGGGTCTGGCTTGAACCAAGCCGGCTTAACGGACGTAGGTTCTGACTGGCTGGACGGTTTGGAACCGGAACACGCCGCCAGCAAAACAACGCAACAGATCAATATCGCAATGGTGTTTATACGTTTCATCATTTCAGTCCTTGCCGGGTTTGGCAGCTTGTTGTGCAAGAGCGGGATTGGTTGGAACTTCGCCCGTCAGCGATTCCAGAAACGCCACCAGATCGGCGCGTTCCTGTCCGGTCAGCACCAGCGGTTTGATTTCCGCATCCAGTTGCGGGTTTGAACTGCCGCCGCCGACGTAAAAATCCACCACGTCCTTGAGCGTTTTCAGACTGCCGTCGTGCATGTAAGGCGCGGTCTTGGCGACGTTGCGTAAACTCGGCGTGCGAAACAAGCCGCGATCAGCTTCCACTTTCGTTTGCACGAATCGTCCCAGATCAACCAGTTCTCCGTTTGAATCCATTCCCGCGCCGAGATTGTGAAACAGGCCATCGGTAAACAGCGCGAACCGTTCGGCAATGAGGTGGCACGTTGAACAATTTCCTCGCCGCCGGTCGGTGAAAATGACCAATCCACGAATTGCCGCCGGACTCAATGCGGTTTTGTCGCCGCTGAACTGATAGCGGTCAAACGGCGAATTGCCGCTGAGCAAAGTTCGCTCGAAATCGGCAATGGCTTTTTGAATCTTGTTCATTGTGATTGGCCCGGCACCAAACACCTGTGCAAATTCGGCGATGTAAGCCGGGTCTGCGTTGAGTTTGGCGACGCACATTTGATGCGGCAGATTCATTTCTTTGGGATTGGCAATCGGGCCTCCGGCCTGGTCTTCCAAACTGGGCGAACGGCCATCCCAAAATTGCGCCACGTTGTACACGGCATTCAACGCCGTCGGAGTATTTCGTGACCCCACCTGCCCATTGACACCCGTCGCCGTCGGCTGGCCATCCATAAAAAACAAATCGGGTTTGTGGCAACTGGCGCAGGACAGCGTGTTGTCGCTGGAGAGTTTGACGTCATGAAATAGTTTGCGGCCCAGCGAAATTGATTCAGCGGTTGGCGGATCAGCGGAATGATGAATGGGCGGCAACCCCAGCGGCGCTTTGATCTGAACAGTTGTGCCGACAGGGTGCACAGGCGAATCTGAAATTGGCGGCAGCGAGCTTTCCGGTTTGCCACAGGAAAGAGCCAACAAGACGGTAACCAGAATAAAAGCGATTCGTTTGGGGATAACGACAGAATTCATATCTTCACGGTTTGCCGGTGCCAACGCGATAGCCCGGTCGAGTTCGAATAACTACATCTTTTCGCGTCGTTTGAACTTTGAGTTTGCGGAATTTGCCGTCGCGCACGGCGTTGGTAGGGTAATACCCGAGCAAGTATTGGTTGCGCAAATCACTGACGATTCTTTGAAAAATGTCTGGAAGCTCAGTCACCTTATCAGTTCGATACAGTTCCCCGCCAGCCGTGTCTGCCACTTGTTTCAAGTATTGATCCGCCGCATTGTAGGCGTTGTCGAGCGTCGAGCTTGTGCCAATTGCGGGCGGACGTCCCGCAGTTGCAGGAGCAGATGGTTCTTTCGAAGCAGGGCGATTTTTATCAGGGTAATCGCGTGGATCAGGCGCTCGTCGCATATCCGGTTGGCGACCAGGTTCGCCCGTTGATGGAATGTCTCTGCCATTGGGAACAGGTCCATCGGGATATCGACCGCGTCCGGTGGGCGGAACCGGCAACCGGTTCGGAATGGTACGACTTTGCTGATCAACAGTTTGTACCGAATCTGTTGTGCCTGCGGACACCGTCGCCGGATCAACGCTGCCGATTCCATTCGCTCCAAAAACCGCATCGAAATCTGGTGTTCTTTGTTTTCGTAACATCGTCTCGATTTGTGAGCGATTGTTATAACGAATCGCATACACAAGCGTGCCGAACTCTTCCAAGTCCTGAATGCTTCGCTCGAACGTGGATGACTCACTGTGCCAATCAACGCCATCGGTCAACAGGACGATGACATTACGTTTGGTGTTTGCGCGTTTTAGGGTATTCAGCGCAATCGTCATGGCATCGTAGACCTTGGTCCCGCCGCCCGCAGGCATGCTGTTGATGGCACTTCGCAAAACAGCGTGATCACCACTAAAGAAACAGCCTTCTTTCACCGTATCGTTGAACGATATCACGCTGATTCGGTCTCCGCCTCGCAGCTTTTCCAGAAATTCATGCAAAGCCATTTTGACTCGCCGCAAATCTTCCGGGTTCAGGCTTAAACCAGTGTCTATCACCAGCACGACGTGAAAAGGTTCTTTAATGCTTCCAAAGAAAGCTGTGTTCTGTTTGACGCCGTCTTCCAGGATCGAAAACTCTTCCTTGCGCAGGTCGGAGACATACGAATCCGTATTGTCTGTGGCAAGAATCGGAACCATCACCAGTTCCGTGTCACTTTTGATGGTGTCTTGCTGTTGGGTGGGCTGAGTTTTTTTCCGGTCGTCCTGTTTTTGAGCAATGACGCTGACGCCGACGATGACAATCAACGCAGTGAAGCAAACGCCAAGCAGTGCTGTTCGCATATGACCTCCTTGTTTTCGGAAGGGCAATTATAGCTGACTGCTTCAACTTTGGCTGGGTACTGGCTTTGGGTTTTCCATCCAAAGAATGGATTTGACGATTTGGTCAGGAGCAGAAAGTGACGGGCACATAGCCCAACGATCCAGTGCTTCGTTGCCGAACCGCAGCATGCCGATGTGTCGCGAACGGTCGCGATCCACCTTCGGGTCGGAATCCACAAAGCCCAACTTGCGGCGCAGCGTTTCAATGTCGGCGCGTTTGCCGGTCAACAACGTCCAACCCGATTTGATGCTGTGCATTCCGGCATAATGCTTCAGCACCTTTGGCGTATCGTGTTCCGGATCGAGCGTAATCGAATACAGAAAAATATCTTTTCCCACGCGCTCGCCCAAGGCTTTTTGCACCTTGACCAGATTGGCGGTCACGGGCGTGCCAATGCCTTTGCATTCGGCGTACATAAAATTGATGACGACGATTTTCCCTTGCACCAGATCATCGTAAAACTTCAGGGATTGGTTTTCGTGCGTTTGCAACACGACATTCGGAAAGTAATTCGCGCGCGGCCCAACAACTTTTGGCTTGTCGGTTTGGCCTGCGGCAAAAGGCAGATGCACAGCCAACAATGTTCTTCTTTCCATGGGAGGCACACTCCTTACGAAATCGATGGCGGCGCGGCGATTTCCCAGCGCACCATCATCGCGTGATCTTCGTGGACGATATTGTGGCAATGCATCGGGTATTTGCCGTAAAAGTCGCGAAAGCGCAGAAAAACTTCGACCGTTTCTCCTGGCGAAAGCACAACAACATCTTTGCGCCCTTGTTCGTGCGCGGGCGGCGGTTGTCCGTTGCGGGTCAGAATGCGAACTTCTTCCATGTGAATATGAACCGGATGTGACCAGCCGAACCCGTTTTGCAACCTCCAAATTTCAGCAGTTCCTTGCCCCGGTTGCGCGTCCGTCCGAGTGACATTGAAAATTTGACCATTGACCGTCCAGTTGCCGTTGCGGTTGCGTTGAAACGTCCAGCTTCGTTGCGTCACTCCGGCGGTGGTGATCGGCGGCAATTCTCGCAAAGTATCGGGAATGCGGCTGGGATCGCGCATCGGACGGCTGTCCACATCGAATCGCATCAAAGGTGTGCCGGGGCTGAGAATCCTTCCCGTAGGTCCGCGTCCGCTGGTTTGTTCCAAACGGTTTTGCAGAAACACCGAACTGCGCCGTCCAACGATGCTTGAAAAATCTACGATCACATCGGCGCGTTCTGCTGGCGCAAGCCGAATGCTTTGCCGCGCAATCGGTGCAGGCAGCAAATTACCGTCGTTGGCGATTTGAATGAATGATTGCCCGTTGCTCAGAAAGAATTCGTAAAACCGAGACATCGAACCATTCAGCAACCGCAATCGGTATTTGCGCGAAGCGACGCGCATAAAGGGTTGAATCTTTCCATTGACCAAATACCTGTCGCCCAATAATCCATCGTTGTTATTGAACTGATCGTAAAACTGCAATCCGTTGGCATCGAACAGCATGTCTTGAAAGATCAGCGGCACATCGAACTGGCCGCTCGGCAACCGAAAAGCCGCCGGATTCGGATCGGTTTCGTCGCCGGAATCTTTTTCGTCAAACAGCAGATAAAACCCGGCAAGGCCTCGGTACACATTTTGCGAAGTGAAATCCATTCGATGATCGTGATACCACAATGTGGATAAGGCTTCGCGTTCATCGCCGCCTGCATAATAGTTCGGGTAGTGATGATCTTTGAACTGCCCTGTTTCGTAATAATCACCGGGAAAGCCATCACTTTCCGACGCCGTGTGGCCGTTGTGCAAATGAGTGATGATTGACGGAATTCCATACCCAACATGATTCGCCGGCAGATTGTTGCGAAACCTGACCAACGCCGGTTCGCCGTACCGCGAATGGAAAGTCGGCCCCGGCGTAATGCCGTTGTACCCCCAGATCGGTTGCGGCGGCAGTTCAGGATGGAAGCTGTGCAAAGCTTCGCGGATGTTGAGGTCGTAAAACTTTTGCGGCAGGAATTCGGTGTACCGCTGGTGGCTGGACGGATTGGGCGGCGGATCGGCAAAAGCCGTCGTCGGTTCGGCTACCGGACTGATTGGCAACTCTTCCACGAAGGGTGTCGGTTGCGGCGCTTGGCTGGTGATGGGTTCAATGGCCGCAAAACTCTTTTTCGATGTCAGCAGCGTCAAGCCACTTGTCAGCAACCCGGTCTTGAGCAGTTCGCGCCGATTCATACCAGCGGCATCTTTGCGCTTGCGAGACATAAGAGGAACCCTCCTGGTTATTTTCCATTTGGCATTTGTTTTTTTCAGTTGTCATCAAAACGTTTCGAGCAAAAGGCCGATGACAAATCTCAAATGCCAAATGCCAAATGCCAAACAGAAAATGTTGTTTATCCACGGCGTGGCGGCGGCCCGCCACGAAACTGATCCTGTTTCGGATCTTCCGGCGTTGCACCGAGCACAATTTCAAAGTGCGTGGCCAGTTCTCCGATCTTGGAATCCTTGATCGGTTTGAACTCCGTCGTAACCAGGCTGGCTTTCTGGCCCAGCCCTTTCCAGATGCCGTCCTTTTCATTTCCGGCAAAGCCTTTAACGTATAACTGAGTCGTCAACATACGCTTGTCGCCCTGTTTGACGATGTAATGAATGTGCGGCGTGCGCCCGGGATACGGCACGGGCTTGATGGTGCGAAAATAGTATTCGCCCGTCGAACCGGTGACGAACCGGCCAAAGCCTTGGAAGTTTTTATCGCGCTTATCGGCATTGCCAGTGCCAGTATGCAGATACGCTCCGTTGTTGTCGCATTGCCAGATTTCGACGACCGCGTTGCGAACCGGCTCACCTTTCGAGTTCAACACTCGCCCGGTCAGATGCGTGATCGTTCCGATGGCAGGCGTGATGTTGTCGTTCAGGATCAGCAAATCATTATCCGTGTCGAGCGGCAGATGGTTGGGGTAAAACGGCCCTTCGGTCTGCCGCGGAGTCTGTTGCAATTGCTGAGCAAACACGCCCGGCACATACAACGCAGCCGCTCCGGCGGTCAGCGTCCATGCAGCGCTGCCCATAAAATTACGACGCGTATAAATCGGATTGTTGTTCATCGTTGTTCTCCTTGAGATGATCAAACTACTTGAAAGTTAGCGAGACGGTATTGGCTGTCTTGCCATCAACACTGAAAACCAAGTCAACAGCGCCCCGTCCGATCAACGTGCGCGACAAAGTGATATTGGCTTGATCTAGTCCGGTGAAATCGCCTTGAGGGCCGACGTAGAATACATCGGAACTGATCCCGCCAATAGTGCAACTGACGCCCGCCAGCGAACTGCGATTGCGAAATCCCGTGCCGTAAACAATCAGGTACAACTGATCCGTCGCCGCGCCGAAATCAATTGGCGTCGCCACAAAACTGGCTTGCGATTGATCGTACTGAGTCACCGGTTCGTAAATTTGCGTTCCATCCGCTTTGATGCGAAGCACAACTGCGGCGAGAACTCCTTTGCCGGTGACGTTGGCCGTGAACAATCCCGGAGCAACATTGGCAATCGTCACGCTGCCCGATCCGACAGCAGAACCGTTGAGCAACACGCTGACGGTTGCGCTGCCTGCGGCAGTGCCAGCGGGAACCTGGAAATTGATCTGCGTCGGTGAAACGAAAAACAGAGGAGCGCTGCGTGTCGTTCCGAGTGAGTCGGTGATCTGCACCTGCACGCTGTCCAGCGTGGTTGGCAGTGTTGAAGTCGCAGCCGAAACCGACCTGGATGCCAGCCCCGTCCCAAACAGCGCAGCAATTGAATCACCAGCCAGCAGTCCTGACGTGAAACTTGCCGCCGAGACGGCTGAGACCGCAGCAACGGATGCCGGGACTCCCGTCAGCCCCAGCGCAAACGTGCTGGAATACCCGCCTGCCCCATCCGAACTAACGTCCAGCAAAATTGCCGATCCGCCTTGCTGGGCAATGCCATCGTTGCTATTGCGTGTGTTGCGATTGGGGCGAGCGCTATATGGCGCTTGCGTAAACACCTGGTCGGTCAAAGTGTCGTCAAAAGTGAGTTGCGACGTGAATTCATAAGTTTTGGTGGAACCGTTAAACAGACGCACTTTGTAATGCATATGCACAGTGCGCCCCGAATACCAGCCGGGGTAAATCGTCGTGAATTCAACCGAACCGTTGGCGTCCGTCACCTGATAGCCGCGCAAAAATTTCTGTCCCAGATTGTTGGGATTTCCCTGCCCGCTGACATCCGAATATCCACCCGTTGCGTCGCAATGCCACAAATCCACCCACGCGCCAACCAGCGGCGTGCAAGCGTTCGTTCCCGTGACTCGGCTGACGTAAATCTTCACCTTCAACAACGTGCCGGGTTTGACGGTGTTGTTGGACGGATCGGAGCGAATATCCGCGCGGTTTAACTTTTCATCCACAAAGAACGGCCCTTCGGTTAGCGAAGGCTTCGTCACACACGACAACTGGTTCACATCAAAGTTCACACGCGGCATTGGCGCGAACAGCGATGACAACGCCGGATTGGCTGCATTGACCGTTGCCGGCGGCGGTAACGCGTTTAAGGCTTCGGCGGCGGCCGACGAATTTGCCGCCGACCAAAACTTGAATGCGGCATTGTTTCCGCTGGCAGCCAGAGCCGTTGCCCCAGCCGCTCCCATTAATCGCAAAGCCTCCCTGCGACTCACCTGATTATTCTTTTTCGACATTTTGCGTTCCCTCTTCTTTTTTTGCGCGTTTATGTCGCGCTGACTTTTTGTAGTGTGACCGAAATGATCTTCGATCAGCTTGTCTTACCAATTCGACTGTGGCAAAAAGCGACTGACGAATTTCCGCAATTGCTCGCATTCACCAACCCATCCATTCAGGAGAGATAAGTTTATGAACGACCGTCGTGATTTCTTGAAATCCTCTGCTGCCGCCGCAACCGTTGGCACACTTGGTTTCAACATCAACTCGTATGCCGCAAACGTGAAAAGCCCGAACGACACAATTCGCATCGCTTGTGTAGGCGTCAAAGCTCAGGGCAATTCACACATCCGCGAATATCTGAAAATGCCCAACGTCGAAATCGCCGCCATCTGCGACGTTGACGAAAGCATTCGCAACATGCGCATTGGCGAAATCGAAAAGGCTTCCGGCAAAAAGCCGAAAGCTTATGTGGACATCCGCAAACTGTTGGAAGACAAATCCATTGACGCCATTTCCATCGCCACGCCGAATCATTGGCATAGCTTGATGGGCATCTGGGCGTGTCAGGCGGGCAAGGACGTGTACGTCGAAAAACCCTGTTCGCACAGTTACTGGGAAGGCAAACAATTGGTGGCCGCCGCGCGCAAATACAATCGCATCGTCCAGCACGGCACGAACAGCCGCTCGACTCCGGCGTTGCGCGAAGCGATGCAAAAGTTGAGAGAAGGCGTCATCGGCGAGGTTTATATGACGCGCGGATTGTGTTTCAAATGGCGCGACACCATCGGCAAAAAACCGGACGGCCCGGTTCCCGCCGGAGTGGATTACGACCTGTGGACCGGTCCGGCTCCGAAACGTCCGTTCAACGAAAATCGGTTCCATTACAACTGGCATTGGAACTGGGATTACGGCAATGGCGACATCGGCAACCAGGGTATTCACGAAATGGACATTTGCCGTTGGGGTTTGGGCGTGACGCTGCCGAACAAAGTCTTTTCCATGGGTGGCCATTTTATGTTCGACGATGACCAGACGACTCCGAACACGATGATTTCCAACCTGGAATTCAATGTGAACGGCAAAAAGAAAATGATCGTCTTTGAAGTCCGTCATTGGATGACGAACAACGAAGCGGGCATCGGCCAAAGGAAAAACAACCGGGGCGAATTCGACAGCAACTGTATTGGCAACGTCTTTTATGGTTCGGAAGGTTTCATGGCGATTGACGGTTACACGTCTTATAAAACCTTCCTGGGCCGCAAACAGGAACCCGGACCGAGCCGCAGCGAAGGCGCCAGCAACTGGGCCAACTTCATCCAGGCCGTTCGCAGCCGCAAACGCGAAGACTTGAACGCCGAAATCGAAGAAGGCCATTTGTCATCGGCCTTGATGCACCTGGCGAACATTTCGTATCGCACGGGACGTTCGCTGGATTTCGATCCGATCAAAGAAACATTCACTAACGACACTGCTGCCAACGCGATGTTGCGCGACAAATACCGCGCACCGTTCGTTGTGCCGGAAAAAGTCTAGGCTTCAAATTCCCACTCACGCCAAGCCGCAAGGACGCAACGTGAAGAAAAGAGACTGACTGTCTTTTACTTCCGCGTGACTTTGCGGCTTGGCGTGTCTGGTGTGCTCGGCGTTAAAGATAGACTCAAAGCTTAAAATTCAGCTTTTTTATCCCGCCCCGCTTCGTGCATAATGCCGCCGGCCCCACAAGCTATATCCCCAAAAAGGACAAAAAGATTTATGAGACTTCTTCATCGGGCAGGCCTTGCTCTTTCCGCGCTGCTCTTCTTGACAATCATCACGACGGCTCAATCCAACAAATTCACCGTCCAAATTGTCGCCGCGCCTTCCCAAGCTGAGGCTGATGCGACGGTCAAAGAGCTTAAGGCCAAGGGCATTGAAGCATACATTGTGAAAAGCATAATTCCCGGCAAAGGAACCTTTTTCCGCGTTCGCGCCGGTTCTTTCGTCAACGCCAGCGACGCGCGCAAATATGGCGAAACATTGAAACAGCAAGGCATTGTGTCGGATTTTTTTATCGCAACGTATGAACGCCCAACGCCTTCGCCTGCCACTCTGGCTCTTCCGCCCGATGCCAAAGGGGAAACTGCTGCAATTCCCAAACCCACGCCGAAACCAGTGGATAAACCGGCGGCGGTGACGACCGCTCCGGCAATCAAAGCACCCGACAAAACGGCAACGCCGGTAAAAGAATCGCCCAAAGAAACCCCGGCAAACAACGCAGCCAAAACATCTGCTGCTCCGTCAGCGACATCTTCACCGGCGCCAACAGCCGCAGCCCCAGCCCTGACGTCATTCAAGGACTCGCAGGTCGGGTTTTCCTTCGATTATCCCGCTTACTGGGCAGTCAATCCGCTGACGTCGAACGCAGCGCAAGCTCAGCGCGTCAATGCCGGAGCGTATTTTGAATCCGTGGATGACAACGCATTCATGAATGTCATCTGGAATGAACTGGAAAAAGCCAACAACCCAGCCAATAACAACGACCTGATCATTGACGTTATTCTGACCAGCATGAAGTCCGGCAAAGAGACTCAAACAATGGAAGTGACGTCGCGCAAAGTCGAAGAGGCCAAAGGCCAGATCAAAACCATTCTGGATTTGCGCGCGACCTTTCTGCTGACCGGCCAAACTACGCCGCTGGAGTTCGCAGGCAAAGCGCTGATCGTTCGTGCCAGCAAAGGCATTCTTCTCGTCGCCATGTTTTATTCGAAAGAGGCTCCGGCTCACGTCTCAGGTCTGGCCGACAAAGTCATCGCATCGGTAAAAGTCCCCGAATAGCGACAAAACCCTGTCAGCAGCTCAGCAGTGAACATATTCGCCACTTGGAATGGCGTTGCGGAATGTGCCCTTTAATTTCAGCCTCGCAAACTTCTTCAGCCGAACCGTTCAAGTTGCGTTGGTTGACGGTCGCACGCAGCGGCGGCTACACTTTTCTTCCAACGGAAACCAAACCTAATCGGAACAAACCATTATGCAATCAAAGTTGACCATTTCTCTTTTGTGCTGTGTCTTGTTGCTCGGCAGCGCATCAGTCGCCGTTGCTCAGAAAAAAGACAAATCGAACCCGGCGGTTCCTGAATCCGCGCCCGCAACGCCATACAGCAATGTGCGGCGAGATAATTTGCTGAACGGTTTGCAACTCGTCACGCTCGACCGGCAAAGCGATTCGCTCGTGAAGTGCGATTTGATTATCCGTTGCGGTTCGATGTTCGATTTAACCGGCAAGACGGGTTTGGCGATGTTGACGCAAGAATCGTTGATGATCGTCAACCCGCGCATCAAAGAAGAGTTGGAATCGCTGGGCTCAAAAATTGATTGGGGAGTTACCTGGGACACCACCTGGGTTCATTTGGAATCTCCGGCAAACAACTTCGGCCCGGCGCTGGAAATCGTCGCGCGGTTGCTGGTGGTGGAAAACGTTCGCCCCGAAGCTTTCAAAAAAGCCCAGGACACGCTGATTGCCAGGGCCAAAACCGCAAAACTGTCGGTAGCGGAACAAGCGGATGCTGCATTTCTGAAAGGGATTTATGGCGACCACCCATATGGTCATAATCTGGAAGGTGATCCCGTTTCGCTGGCAGGAATCAAACAAGGCGACGCTTATGACTTTTTTCGTCGGTTTTACATCGCCAACAATGCCTCTGCTGTAGTGGCGGGAAACATCTCTCACGAACGAGTGATGCAGGTGTTCAAAGTTCTATTCGGCGGATGGGTCAAAGGTCAAATTGTGCCCGCCACGTTTCGGCAACCTACACAAACAGCTCAATTGAAACTGGTCAAAGTGCCTGTGGCCGATGCGGCAAATGTTGAATTGCGCGGCGGATTGATCGGCGTAAAACACAGTGACGCAGACTTTTTGACCACGCTGGCCATTACGAAGTTGCTGACCAATCGGCTGGCAGGTTCCGCGGTCAATTTTTCCGTAAAATTCGAACCGCGGATTCTTTCCGGGCCATTCTATTTTTCGGCTTCCGCAAATTCAGACCAGGCGCAGGATTTTTCGCGGCGCGCCACAGAAGCATTTGCGTCGCTGGCCAACGCAGCCGTTTCGGAACAGGAACTGGCTGCTGCAAAATCGGCGCTGACAGCCGAATATTCAGCACGCCCGATTGAATACAATCTGCGCGAGATCGAAATGTTTTTGCTGCCGCGCAATCTGCCCGTCGAAATGAGCACCAAGATCGGAGCAATTTCCGTTGCGGATGTTCAGCGCGTCGCCAAACGATTGCTTGATGCAAACGCCTTGACCGTCGTCGTCGTCGGCAAGGTCAATGACAATTTCAAAACCGGACTGTAGACCGAACTCAAAATCCGCAATCTCAAGCTTCAGAGCTGAGATTGCGGATTCGCTTTTATGCCAACTGTCACCGAAAACAAACTTACCTCTCAGCCAGTGCCCAATCCTGAATTCAACGCAGCGGGAAAAACCGGCGCTGTTCGCGCAATGTTTTCCGAAATCGCGCCCAGTTACGACCGGCTGAATCACCTGCTGTCTCTGAACATTGACAAAGTCTGGCGGCGGTTCACCGTCAAAAAGCTGATGGACGTGTTGGAACGTCCTGACGCCATCGCGCTGGATTTGTGTTGCGGCACGGCTGACCTGACGCTGGAATTGGAAAAACATGCGCGTGTCATCGGCTGCGACTTTTGCCATCCGATGCTGGTCATTGGCAACGAAAAGCTGGCTGACCGGCAAGCAGGCAAAGCTCGACTGGCCGAAGGCGACGCGTTGCATTTGCCGTTTGGAGATTCCAGCTTCGACGCGGTGACAAATGCGTTCGGGCTTCGCAACCTGGAAAACGTCCAAGCCGGACTGAACGAAATCCATCGCGTGCTGAAACCCGGCGGACGCGCCGCGATTCTGGAATTTTCGCGTCCCATCGTTCCGGTTTTCCGGCAAGCGTTCGAATTTTATTTTCACAACATCTTGCCACGAATTGGCGCGCTGGTTTCCGGTTCTTCGGTCGCCTACACCTATCTGCCGAAATCGGTCAGCAACTTCCCCGACCAAAAACGGTTGGCGGAAATGATGCGCTCTGCCGGATTTGTGAACGTCCGTTATCACAATCTATCTGCCGGAATTGCTGCACTGCATCTAGGCGAACGCGCATAAAGGGTTGAAAAGGATTTCAATGATTGAACCAATCAAGTTTTTCACCGACAAATTCAACATCTCGATTTCTCAGATTGAATCGCTGCTCGGCTCGTCGCTGTCAAAAGGCGGCGATTACGCCGATCTGTATTTTGAATACAACGTGCTGAACAACCTCAGCATGGAAGAGCAGATCGTCAAATCGGCCAATCGCGCCGTTCGCCAAGGCGTAGGCGTCCGCGTGATTTCCGGCGAACGTACCGGCTTTGCCTATTGCGATGAAATTTCCGTTGACGCTATTCGCAAAGCTGCCGTGACTGCCGCTTGCATTGCCGACAGCAACACTTCAGTCGGAGCCGTCAACGTCACTCCTGGCAAAGCGGCGCGCGATTTGTATCCGGTAAAACAATTGCTGGGCGACCAACCGCTGGAAGCAAAGATCGAATTGCTGAAACGCATTGATCGAACTGCGCGCGCTTACGACCAGCGCATTCGTGAAGTCCAGGCCGGACTCGCGGACGAATTCAAAGTCGTGCTGATCGCCACTTCGGAAGGCGCGTTGATTGGCGACGTTCAGCCGCTGGCTCGGACGCGAGTGATGTGCATCGCCGATGACGACGGCAACCTGCAATCCGGCGTTTCGGGCGGAGGCGGGCGCATCGGCTTCGATTATTTCAACGACGCCATCATCGAACATTACGCCAACGAAGCCGCTCGGCAGGCGATTGTCCAACTTGAAGCGACAGACGCTCCGGCGGGAACGATGGAAGTCGTGCTCGGCGCGGGTTGGCCTGGAATCCTGTTGCACGAAGCCGTCGGCCACGGACTGGAAGCCGATTTCAATCGCAAAGGCACTTCAGCGTTTTCCGGCTTGATCGGCCAAAAAGTCGCCAGCGAACTCTGCACCGTCGTTGATGAAGGCTCGATTCCGAACCGGCGCGGATCGCTAAACATTGACGACGAAGGGAATCCCACAGGTCAGGCGGTGTTGATCGAAAACGGAATCCTGCGCGGTTATCTGCAAGACAAACTGAGTTCGCGGCTGACCGGAGCCAAGTTGACCGGCAATGGTCGTCGTGAAAGTTATCGTCATCTGCCCATGCCGCGAATGACGAACACGTTTATGCTCAGCGGCAACGACGTTCCCAGCGACATCATCGGCTCAGTCAAACGCGGGTTGTACGCCGTGCAATTCGGCGGCGGACAGGTGGACATCACCAACGGCAAGTTCGTCTTTTCCGCCAGCGAAGCGTATTTGATCGAAGATGGCAAAATCACTTCGCCGGTCAAAGGAGCGACGCTGATTGGCAACGGCCCCGTGGCGCTAACCAAAGTCGTCGCCGTTGGCAATGACCTGGCTTTAGACGAAGGCATAGGCACTTGCGGCAAAGACGGCCAGTCGGTTCCGGTTGGCGTTGGAATGCCAACGATCAAAATTTCCGAGATGACGGTTGGAGGCACGAAATAACAATGACAATTTCCACTGACTTGCTCTCCGACATCATCAAACAAGCGATCAAGCGCGGCGCAACTGACGCCGAAGCCATCGCCAGCGAAGCCACGGAATTTTCCGTCGAAGTCCGGCTCGGCGAAATTGAAAAGTTGCAAGAGGCGGCTTCGCGCGGAATCGGGTTGCGTGTGTTGTGCGAAGGGCGACAAGCGTCGTGTTCGACTTCGGATGTGTCGCCTGAAGGCATCGAAGAATTGATCGCAAACGCCGTTGAAATGGCCAAGCGGACTTCCGTGGACGAAGCCGCCATCTTGCCCGCACGCGAAGAGATGGCCACGGAAATTGCCGATCTGGGATTGTTTGATGTAGCGATTGCTGAACTTTCGCCGGAACGGAAAATCGAAATGGCTCGCCGTGTGGAAGACGCCGCGCGGAGCGTTGATCCGCGCATCGTCAATTCCGAAGGCGGCGCTTGCCACACCAAAGTCGGCAAAATGACACTGGTCAACAGTTTGGGATTTGCCGGTCAGTATCCGGCAACGACCTGCAATTTGATCACCGTGCCGATCGCCAAAGAAGGCGAACAGATGCAGGTCGGTTTTTGGGGCGACCGGCAGCGCAAACTTGCCGCGCTGGATTCGCCGGAAACAATTGGCAAAGAAGCCGCTCGCCGCGCGTTGCGCAAGCTCGGCGGTCAGCAAGTCATCACTCAGGAAGTGCCGATCATTTTTGAAAACGGCGCTGCCGAAGATTTGCTGGGCGATTTTTTCGACGCTGTCGAAGGCGGCGCAATCTTTCGTCGCTCTTCGTTTTTGGTCGGGCAACTTGGCGAATTAATCGCTTCGCCGCTGCTGACAATTGTGGACGATGGAACCATTCGCGGCGCGCTTGGATCCCGACCTTTTGATGGCGAAGGACTAAAAACCCGCCGAACCGTGGTCGTGGAAAATGGCGTCCTGAAAAGTTATCTGTTGGATTGTTATACGGCGCGCAAACTGAACCTGAGTTCAACGGCAAACGCTTCGCGCGGATTGACCGGTGCGCCCAGCGTTGGCGTCGGAAACTTTTTCATCGCCCCCGGAGTCCATACGCCGGAAGAAATTATCGCGTCGGTTAAAGATGGGTTTTACGTCACCGAAATGATCGGCTTTGGCTTCAATGCGGTAACCGGCGATTATTCTCGCGGAGCCGCCGGTTTGTGGATCGAAAACGGCAAACTGACATCCGCAGTTGAAGAAGTGACGATTGCCGGAAATTTGAAAGACATGCTGAAAGGAATCGAAATGGTCGGAAACGATTTAAGATTCCGTGGCAACATTGCCGCTCCGACTCTCAAGCTCAACCGGATGATGGTCAGCGGCAAGTAACCGTAACATCAAGAGGTGAGGCCATGTTTGAAAGCAATCAAGAGGTGGTTATGTTCGAAAATAGAGAACCAGAACAAACTGAAGAACAAAAAAAGTCGCGCAAAATTCTGTGGATAGGCTGGGTTGCCGCAGTGCTGTTTGTGGCAATCATTGTCCTGTTTGCCAAAACCAAACCGCAAGAAACTCTTACGCTTGAAGGAGCTGTCAGCGCAGGCAATGCGGAATTCGAAGCGTACAAAAGCAAAATCGAAATCGAGATCACTCCTGAAGACAAAAATACTTATGACAACATGATGGGGATGTTCCAAATTGATGTCAGAGCTAAAATTCATAACCGAGGCGATCGTGCGATCACAGGCATGGAAGTCGTCGGCAAGATGTTCGACATGGACGATAAAACCATCTCAGAACGATCCAGCACTCCGATTCCGCGCTTGAGAAAAGAACCGCTCAAACCCGGCGAGTCTATGCGCGTCGGCGTCAAAATTGACGCCCCGGCCAAAATCACAGAGGCGGAAGTTAAAGACGTGACGATTGAATTGAAATCGCTGAAGTTTCAGTAAGGCTGACTCAGTTACAGAAAACAAAATGGCGAGTGTGGAAATCTGATCCGCACTCGCCATTTTGTTTTCGCCCAATCTTGCCGGTTAGGATTATTGGTTGGCTATCTTTGCTGCCGGGATAGAAACTTCAGTCGTCGCGGAAGCCGGAATCATTCGCTCGCGGAAAAAGCGCGGCGCAATAGCGGCGTAAATCTTCCCGGCAATTGCCGTCGCGTGGTTTCCACCAAACTTGGAATCCGAAGTAATGACAGTAACCACAACCTTCGGATTTTCGACGCTTGAAAATGAAGTAAACAATCTCAGCTTGTCACGGTCCCCTGTGCATGTTCCCGTCTTGCCCGCGACCTGAAACAAAGAATTGGCAGCGGGACGCGCAGTACCGTAATTCACGGCTCCGATCATGCCTGGCAACATACGCGCTCGATCTTCCGCTGACATTTCAATTTTCCGTTTCAGTTCCGGTTTGAACTCAGCCGCATCTTCAGCGGTGCGCGGCACACGCGGGATGAACAGGTTACCTCCGTTGGCAATCGCAGATGTGAACGCAGCCAATTGAATGGCCGTGACACCAAACCCGTCTCCGTGGCTGGGCATCAAGGTCGTTCCTTCTTCGGGCAAAAAGCCATCGCTTTCGCCGGGATAATTGACGCCCGTTTTCTGACCAAACCCAAAGTTGTCCGCGTACTTGATGACATTCTCATAGCCAGTCATCTTTCCAATCATCTGAAAAAATGGATTGTCGGAATGCGCCAATGCCTCAGTCAGATTCAGAGGACCATATTTGCGAGAGCGCACCAACTCTTCGGTCGGATCAAAAACGTTTTCGCGTAATGCCGCCAAACCGACGATCATTTTGACTGTTGAACAAGGTTTAACCGGTGACCCAAGCGCCATCTTCTGATTGACGATGGTAAAAACGCGGCCTGTGTTTGGATCCATCACCACAACGGTCGCAGACCGCCCACTCATCGCAGCCAAAACCGCTTGGCGAATTTCCGGATCTTCTCCAGCCGTTTCGTCCTTACCAATGTTCGCGGCAGCCAGATTGCTAAGAGCGGCATCACGAGCTTTCGCGGCTCTTATTCTGGCCAACATCAACGCGCGTGCACGACGGCGGCGAGCAGAACGTGAAAGTCGTACGTTTGCGCCTTTCACCACTCGATTTCTGCTGGAACGGACTTGCCCCTTGCTGCTGATCGAGCGTGCAACGCGGCTGCGTCGGCCGCGGCTTACAACTTGTTTCGGCTTCTTTTTACTTGAAGATTGTTTGGCGACTTTGCCTGAGGCTTTTTTAGAAGCAGCTTTGCTCTTCTTACTGGCTGACGACTTTTTCGTTTTGGCCTGAACCGTTAACGAAGTTCCCACGCTAAAAACAAACAACATCACGGCTGCAGTAACCGTGATGACACGGAAAATTTTCTTCATTTTTCCATCCCTTTCCAAAACCCGGTCGCGGTGCGCTCGTGATGTAATAGCTACGAATAGGTTTCAGAAGGCAACTGGCATATTGGTGCCAGCGCCAGACAATAACGTTTCAGCAGGTTAAAGAAGCTAACTGGATTCATCGGCTTTCAACACTGATAAGCCGGGGGTGGCGCACGGCGGGGAGTCTAACAAAACTCGTCTTCAGCAACAACCTAAAGTAAGCCAAAGTCGCTAACCTGTTGCCAACAGATCATTTAATCCTTCTCTCCGTTCTGCCCACAAACATCATTCATCCCCAAAACGCCGAATCCCGACTTTCGAATGGCGAAAAAACTCCTTCGAAAGTCGGGATTCAAGCCATCAACCGTTACGCAATATAGAGTTCAGCGAAGTGATGACTTAAATAGCGAATCTTCAATCGCTTCATTTGAAACTGAGTCGGATTTTATTGGCGGCAATGCCATCTACTGTCAGTATGCCGTCCACTTCGCCTCGAGCGGCCAGGCTTCGTGGCAGCAGCAGGTTGATCTGATCAAATCCCACAAAATCTCCTTGTGGCCCTGCATATAAAACGGGGATATTCTCGCCTCCCAAAGTGAACGTCACCGAAGACAATGAGCTACGCGATCGAATTCCAGTCCCGAAGACCACCAGATAAACTTGATCGGTAGCAGGCCCCAAATCTATCGGCACTGCAACGAATTTGGCCTGCCCTGTGTCGTATTGAGATATGGCCTCATTGCGCTGAGAGTTGTCAGCCTTGACTCGCAATACATATCCCGAAGCTACGCCTTGGCCACTGGAATTTGCTGAAAACAATCCTGGTGCCACTCTCGCCACTTCCATTGAACCGCTCGCGATTGTTGTAGCACCGCTGAGAACTGTCACGGTTGCTGTTCCGGGCGCGGTTCCGGCTGGAACCAAATAGTTGATTTGCCCTGGCGAAACGAAAAACAACGAAGCCAGTCGTTCGGTCCCCGTTGCATCTTTGACCTTGACCGTAGCTCCCGCCAAGGCAGTCGGCAAGGGAATGCTGGAGGCAACTTCCGTTGTTGAAGACAAGCCGGCACCAAAAGCCGCGACAATCTGTTCGCTGGTGAGGAAGGCCCCGTCATAACTCGCAGCCGATACTCCTGCAAGCTTACTCGGAGCATTTGCAGTAGCGATGGTGATTGAACCGCTGGATGTGTCACTGGCATCATCAACCGTGATAGACAGTCTCCAGCTATACGTCCCCCCGGCGGAGTAAACATGCGCAGGGCTAGGTGATGAAGACATGGTTCCATCGCCAAATTCCCAGGAGTAAGTCGGAGTTCCCTGACAGTAATAGGTCGTCAGTTTTGCTGAAAAGGCAACTGCATTGCCCGCAGTTCCCGATGAAGGAACTGTCACGGAACAGTTCAAGCTACAGTAATACTGGGCGTAGACCTGATTTGCAGCAGGGTTGATCCAGCCCAACAACACAGCCAAGGCCATGACTGAAATGGCAAAAAATTTTGCACGAGATGATTGGGTGTTCATAGATATTTCTCCCAGGAAAAGAGGGTTGATCTTCTGCTGCCCGTAATGGCGCAGCTTTCCGAGTTAGTTCCGAGTTAGTGAAGTTGGTTCAGACGGTTGCCGGAATTTTCGCCCTTTCACTTAACGCAAGAGACATTCCTCCAGGCCGGTAAGCGAAACACACTCATTCCAGGCAGGTTGCCGCTTCAAAGTTGATCCAAAGAAAGTTTTTGACACTTTAGGTTGCAGCTTAAGAGTCAAACTTGGCACTATGCGTTTCGATGCTCGACTCTTGGCCTGACAGCTCGAAGACCGACGATTTCCAGCGATAAACCGTTTTGGCGACCAGACGGCTAAATCAAATGTATGTGGTATGCTTGAAGACCAAATCCGGTTTTAAGCATTTTCGCTGTTTGCGATTTCGTCGTAATTTTATGGGCGCGATGAGCGCAGCAACTTAAGCCTATGCACGAACTATGGTCATTGGTGCAGTGGGGTTGGCATTATGTTCAACTTCGGCACGTCATAGACATCTTGTTGGTCACCTTCCTGATTTATGAATTTCTGAGGTTGGTGCAAGGGACTCGTGCCGTCCAAATGGGCGTGGGGTTGTTGCTGATGGGGATGCTGTACGGAATATCCAGCCGTTACGAACTGAGCACCATGCAGTGGGTGTTGCGCAACGCCGCCGTGTACATCGGCTTTGCCGTAATTGTTTTGTTTCAACAAGAGATTCGCGCGGTATTGACGACACTTGGAAATAACATCCGCCTGCCTTCCAAGAACAAAAACCCGTTTGGCAAAGAGTGGTACGACGAAATTGTGCTGGCAGCGACAACGTTGGCGTCGGAAAAGCTTGGCGCGCTGATCGTCTTCGAGCGAGAAGTCGGCCTGAAAACATTGATCGAAAGCGGCATACGATTGGACGCCCGCATCAGCTATGACTTGTTGGTGACTATCTTCAACAAGAACACCACGCTGCATGACGGAGCGGTGATTATCAGCAACAACCGGGTGACGGCGGCTTGCTGCTTTCTGCCACTGACTCAAAACCCCTTGGTCTCCCGCGAATTGGGAACGCGTCACCGCTCGGCCATTGGGGTTACCGAAGATAGCGATGCCTTTGCTGTCATCGTTTCCGAAGAAACAGGCGCAATTTCATTTGCCATCGAAGGTCGTTTGAAACGAAATCTGGATGGTCCCGGACTTCGGCGTCGTATTCAGCAAGCCATGGAACCCTGGCGCAGCGATCAGGAATCCGAGGAATTGGAGCGCGAAGAGCGCGAACGAGAGCGCGAGATTGATGAACTGGTGTCCGCCCGCAAACGTGGACGGCAAGGAACTTCGCCAAGAAATGAGGAAGTTCAGGAAGGGTCGACACGATGAAGCTGGATCAAACCTGGCGCTGGTTGTCTCCTTCGCGAATATGGCAACGAGTGCGCCGTCGTTTATACATAGAAAACAAGGGATTGCTGGTAATGGCAATGCTTCTGGCCATTGTGTTGTTCGGGCTATCCCGGCAACCGCTCAGCGATGTGAAGCTATTCAATGTGCCGCTGGAATATCGCGGCCAACGTTCGGACGTGGAAATCAGCGGCGAAATTACCCAGACAGTCAGCGTTCGTGTGCGCGGGCCGCGCGATCTGGTTCGCAGCCTGACGCCGACGCAGTTGGCGGTTATTGCCGATCTGACCAATAAAGAAGCTGGCGAACGCGTCGTTCAGCTTCATTCCAATGACGTGTCGTTGCCAGACAATAGTATTCGGGTTGTTCAAGTTGAACCTGCCAGCATTCGGTTGGTGCTGGAACCAAAGATAAGAAAACGCGTTTCGGTGGAAGCTCAGCTGATTGGCCAACTTGCTGACGGCCTGGAATTTTATGGTGCCGCCGCCGAACCAAACTCGATTGAAATTGAAGGCGCCGAATCACAGGTGAAAAAAGTGGGCCACTTATTGACGGAAACTGTAAATTTGACCGGACACAACAAAAGCTTTCAAACTTCGGTGGATGTCGAAACTCCGCATTCTTCTTTGCGGGTAATCACGTCCGCGCCAATCAAATTGTCTGTGGAACTTGGCGAACGCCGAAGCTTCAAACTGTTTCCCGCAATTCCAGTTCAATGGTCGCCCCCAACGGCTGGCTTACAACTGTTGACCAGAACCGTAGACGTGCAGCTTTATGGCCCTGATTCGGCGCTGAACTCCTTGCAAGCCAAAAACCTGCGTGCTGAAATTACAGCAGAGTCGGTAAAAGGCAGCGCAACGGCTGTTCCCAAAATCGTTCTCCCCGACAACTCGTCCCCGTACATTGAAGTTCGAAAAATTATTCCAAACGAGGTGAAGTTAAAGAAGTAATGGGCAAGTTCTTTGGCACTGACGGCATTCGCGGCGAAGCGGGACAATATCCGCTCGACGAAACAACAATTGAACGCATTGGCTATTCTCTGGCGAACGAGTTGACGCGCCGGTTCGGCCGCACGCCCAAAATTATCATCGGTGGCGACACGCGCGAATCCGGCGATTGGATTTCAGATGCCATTGCACGCGGTGCGGCGACGGCAAAATCTGAAATTATTTGCGCAGGAGTGCTGACGACGCCTGGCGTCGCCTATCTGACGCGCACGCTCCAGGCCGATGCAGGCGTAGTCATTTCCGCTTCACACAATCCGTATCAAGACAACGGCATCAAAGTCTTTGCGCAATCCGGCCAGAAACTCGACGACGATGCTGAACAGGCCATCGAAGCCGATTTGGACACTGATGCCAGCCACTTTCCGGAAATGGACGACTTGTCGGTTGATCCAGACATGAAGCTGAAGGAACAGTATCTGGCATTTCTGCGAGATGAAATCGGCGAAGGACTGAACCTGTCCGGGATGAAACTTGTCATTGATTGCGCCAACGGAGCATCTTACGAATTGGCTCCGCGTTTGTTTGAATCGCTCGGCGCGGAATTAACAGTCATCAACGCGGAGCCGACCGGTCGCAACATCAATTTGAATTGCGGTTCGCTGCATACCGATAAGCTGCAAGCGGCTGTCCTGGAAGCGAAAGCGGACGTTGGATTGGCGTTTGATGGCGACGCAGACCGATTGTTGCTGGTGGATGAACGCGGCCAGTTAGTGGACGGCGATCAATTCATGTTCGTGATGGCGGAATATCTGGCTGCGCGCGGCAAACTCGCAGGCAATCGCGTTGTCGCCACAGTGATGAGTAACTTGGGATTGGAAGTCGCCTTGCGTGACCGTGGCATTGAAATGGTTCGCACTTCAGTCGGCGACAAAAACGTGCTGGATGAATTGCTGAAAAATGGCGGCAGCATCGGCGGCGAACAATCCGGCCACATCATTTTCCCCGAAATCAGTTTGACTGGCGACGGCATGATTTCCGCGCTGGAAATTTTGCGCGTAATGGTCGAATCCAAACGCAGCCTGAGCGATTTGACTGCTGGCTTCACTCGCTATCCGCAAATCCTGTTGAACATCCGCGTTGCCAGCAAACCTCCGCTGGATTCGATCGAGCCTATCAAAACAGCGATAACCGCTTTGGAAAATGAATTGGGTAACAAAGGCCGCTTGCTGGTGCGTTATTCCGGCACGGAAAACCTGGCTCGCGTCATGATCGAAGGAGAGAAGGAAGCCGTCATTCACCAGCAGGCCGAATCGATGGCTAAAATCATCAAGGAACACATCGGGTAAAACACTATCGAGAAAAGGAGGGAATGAAAGGCGGAGAAACCTGAGACCAGACAAAAAAGGTTTCTTTTGTGGCAATGCGGTTAAATGCCATATCTGCCCAACATTCCCTCTATCACTCTAAGCGGGCAACAAGCCTCTGATCTCGCGCACCACTTTTTCCACTTCTTCCTGATCGGCCAGGGCGATCATAAAGAATTTGTAGCCTTCGCTGATGCAAACCACGCCGTTGGCGAAAAACCAGATTCCGTTCAGCAATGGATTGCCGCCAAGAATCAAACTCACGGGAAAGCCTGTCACCGTCGCGCCTGAAAACGCCGCGCCAATCATCGAAGCTCCTGCAGCCACACTGAACGCTCCCAACAGCGGCGCTCCGACGTATTTGGTCAAGTTTCGCTGAAACTCGACTCGACCACGCTCGGCTTCGTCCAGTTTTCCTTCGGCCAGCAACCTTTCCTGTTCTTTCAAGTATTCATTGTACTTTTCAGTCAGTTTGCGAATGCCGACGATCGGCAACGCGCTGTTGAAAAACCAGTTGCCTGTCGCGCCTGCCCCCAGAATCGTCGCGCCAAGTTCCGGCAGCGCCGAACCAATCCGAGTTCCCGCGATCATTGAAAACGAAACGACGGCAGTTTTGCCGGGGTTCTCTTTGATCCAGACTCGAGCTTTTTCATAACCGCTTAGTGCCGCTTCGGCCATACGCGCTCCGGCAGTGCCAGTGTTGTATGCCTGTTCCGCGCGTTGGTAATAGGTTTTGGCAGAGCCAAAAACATCGCGGACGACTTCTTCAGCGTTTTTGGAAAACTGTTCTGCTCCGGTCTGAGCAACAGTTGCACCTTGTTTGAGCGTGTCTTCAGCTTTTGCCGCAACGTCGCGCAAATTGTCTGTGACGTTGAGCTCTTCATCGAGCTTGCCAAATTGTTCGCGTGCGGCGGTCGCGGCTTGATTGGCCGTCTGGTTGAGCGAATCCGTCGCTTTGCGCGCGACTTCGCCAGCGGTGTTGACACCTTGCTCGAACTTGTTTTTCAGATCGAACTTGTCGTCCAGTTCCTGCGCCGTCCGCTTCGCCGCATCGCGCAATTGATCAAAAATACTATTGGCCATTTCACTTCCCTCCACTACTTTGGTTCTTGAATGCCGATGATTCCGACTACTGAGCTTACGTCCGGGCTGAGCAATTGGTTCAAGGTGATTTACCTGCTCGCCGCCAAGTCAGTACCGCGACCGGTAGGGAGCGCAATTCAAAACAACCCGCTTGCTACCGCGCGCAATACTGATTCATTGACGCTTCTGCTTCGGATCAAGCCATTCGCGCAAACCATCGCCGACGAAGTTGAACGCCAGCACAGTCAACATCACAGCCAAGCCGGGAAAGATCAGCAGGTGTGGAGCGACCCGCAAAAAGCTGCGAGCGTCGTTCAGCATCACGCCCCAACTGGAAGTCGGCGGCTGAACTCCCAGACCTAAAAAACTCAAACTGGCTTCGGACAAAACGGCTCCGGCCATCCCCAAGCTTGCCTGAACGATCAGCGGCTGAATCGCGTTCGGCAACACATGGCGAAAGATGATACGGAAATCGTTTGCGCCCAACGCTCTGGCGGCAGTGACAAAATCGTATTCCCGGACTTTCAAGACTTGCCCGCGCATCAACCGCGCATACCCAACCCAACCAATCACCGACAAAGCCAAAATCAAATTGCGAATGCTGGGACCGAGAAATGCAACCATCGCTATGGCCAGCAAAATACTGGGAAACGACAGAAAGACGTTGAACAAAAAACCGGAAAAAAACCGATCCACCCACCCGCCGTAAAACCCGGAAATCGAACCGATAATCATTCCGATAAAAGCCGAAATCAAAACGACCGTGACGCCGACTTCCATGGAAATCCGCGCGCCAAAAATCACGCGCGACATCACGTCACGGCCAAGATCATCCACACCGAATGGATGGGCCGTTGACGGTTTTAAACGAGCTTCCAGTGGAGTATCGGCTGCGAACTGCTGCTGCTCGACGGGACTATGCGGAGCAATCAGCGGTGCGAAGATTGCCACGAAGAAAAACACTGCGATGATGAAGGTTCCTAATTTGCCAAGACGGTTCATAAATGGTGGCTGACGGTTGATATTCGATAGTTGGCGGCAGCGTTTAACCAGCCACCAATCATCGGATACCAATCATTACTCAACTTTGATTCGCGGATCTAAGAGCCGATACGCGAAATCGGTTATCAGATTGGCGATGATATACGTCAATGCGATCATCAAGATGCAGCCTTGCACCATTGGGTAATCACGCGAGTTGATTGAATCAATCGTCAGTCGGCCAAGTCCCGGCCAACTAAAAATCATTTCGGTGATGATCGCCCCGGCCAGCAATACGCCGAACTGCAAACCGATGACGGTGACGACCGGAATCAAACCGTTTTTCAAAACATGTTTGTAAATAACCTGGCGTTCGCTCAACCCTTTTGCGCGAGCAGTGCGGACGTAATCTTCGTTCAATTCCTCGATCACGCTGGAACGAACCATTCGCGTCAAAATCGCGGCCAGCGGTGCTCCGAGCGTGACAGCTGGCAAAATCAAATATTCCAACCCATACCGCCCGGACACTGGCAACCAGTCCAATTTGATGGCGAACAACAAAATCATCAGCGGCCCAAGCACAAACCCCGGCGTGCTAATCCCAAGCAAAGCCACCACAGATGCAATATTGTCGTGCAGCTTGCCCTGATGACGTCCGGCGGTGACACCTAACGGGATGGCAATCGAAATCGCGACGATCAACCCGGCGATGGCCAGCTCAATCGTCGCCGGATAGCGTGTAAAAATTTTGTCGAAAACTTTGTCAGAAGGGTTCAGCAGACTGACGCCCAGATCTCCCTGAACGACACCTTGCCAATAATGGAGATATTGGGTACCAAGCGGGCGGTCGAGTCCGAGTTTGTGTTTGAGTTCGGCAACTTGTTGTTCTGTCGCATTTTCACCAAGCGAATTGCGAACGGGATCGCCTGGCACAATGTGAATCAGCAAAAAAACCAAGGTTACGACTGCCCACACAACGGGCAACACAAACAGCAACCGCTTGGCCAGCACAACCAATATGTTCAGCATGCGATGGATGATAGCAGAGGAGTTTCGTAGATGGGAGATGGGGTCGGCACCGCTCGCATACTTATCGAAGTCTTTGTTCGTGTTCTGAGACCCCGACCCAATCAATTAGACGTAAACATCTTCGTTGGAGTATCTGCCGAGTGCCGAGTCGTCTGAATCTGCATAACTGATGGCCCCAATCCACGTAGGCCAATCGGAATCGGTTGCAATGTATTGGCTGATAATCCAAACGTCCGTTTCGTCAGGAGCGATTGCGGCTCCGTTGAAATTGCTCCACTCGCACAAAGCCGAAGCCGGGCTGTACATCAGCAACTCGCTGGGTTGCAGCAAGCCACTTTCATCGGCCGCGCGACGACCGGTAAAGCAGATTGATGGCGTTTCGTGATCGCTGACCCGGTTGAAAACCATCAGCATATTGCCTTCCCCGTCCACCATGACTGCCGGACAAAAATAATGGCGACGCGGCGAACCATAGACTCCCTGTTCAGTAACACAGCCAGCACGCGGATTGATCTGTACCCAATGAATTGCCGCTGTGCTCGATGTATCTCCCCAATTCGCAGCCACAGTGTGAGCCGCCCACAACAACCCATGACGAAACACCACGTTGACCAGCCGGGTATCGCCAACTCCAATTTCAACCCCGGTCGAAAGCTGAGTGACATCCGGAGCCAGGTGGTAAGCCGTCGTTGGGACAAACCTGCGCATTAATCTGGGAGATTGGCGCATCGGCTGAGTAACCGCCCATAAAGTCATTCCTTGTCCGCCCGAAGTGGCGTTGAGCAAGTATTGTGCTCCCGCTGCTCGCAGGTTAATCGCTGGTTGTATTCCAAATGCAGGCGAACCATCCGCATTGCGAAGTTGCCAAAAATCCCAGCCATGCACCACACCTCCTAGCTGTATTTCGCGAATATTCAGGATTCGCAGCTTGGAATAAACAAAATTACCCTGCCCGCTGAACATGTTGGCCGTCAGGTACAGCAGCGAATTATCAACAGACAATCCTAAACCTTCAGGCCAATACGCAGTTTTCAACAAACCATCGTAACCGGCGTCCAAGGCCCATAACCGCCACTCTTCCAGCGGGTTTTCGCTTTCGGAATTGGCCAACAGGAACCAGGACCGTTGGGAATCAACACTGCGCGCACAAGCGACCATCACCCAACAATTGCGAAATTGGTCATAAAGAACTTTGGGATTGTAAATGATTGCATCTTCCACCAATCGCCCAAAAACATCCGCTAGAGTTCGACGCAGCAATTCGCCACCTTGCTTGTCGAAAATGGCAAAGGTTGCGTTAACAATTGCAAGCAGATGATTTGGTCCTACGGCAATTTGACTATCCGGTGGTGTCCAGTTGGCATCATCAAGTCCGGCAAAATCCGTAACCAACCGAAGCGACAATTCATCGCCATTATCGCCAATTGCCGGAAAATCAAATTGCAGAGATTCCCGGCAACACGCGAATTGCGGGTTGTGGCGAGCTTGAGCCTTAAGCCGCGAGAATTCCTGAGGCGGGAATTCTCGCCCTGTCGGCACAGGGTGCGGAACAGGTAAACGTGTTTCCCGCCGGGCCCTCAACTCATTGAAATTGAGTATGATGCTACGTGAAGAAGGCAAGGTTCGCATCCCCTTTGCCTCCGGTGTGTTTATGACTTCCTGGTGTTCAAGAACCCTTCCCATTGGTTATCTCCTACTGACGGTAATTGTGGGGCGCAGCAGGGGGATCGGACAGGAACTTTTTAACAGAGATCGTCATGTAACCTTCTCTGCTAAACGGTTCATGGATTCCTTGTAAGTCCAAGGTTGTGCTGACAGGGTGCTTCTTGAAACAGGGCACACCGAGATCCACAAGTGGAACGAGAGGAGTGAAGCAACCCTTTCAACCATGTATTTACGGCAAATTGTTTATCAGTGATCTGTTGATGTTGGTGAATGATGTATAAGAACGACGGCAATAATAAGTACCACTTCGGCAAAGTCAAGCTTACGAGCAGCCGCCCTCTGTAATATTTTCATCAAACATACCTACCAATAGTCAACCGCCGTCTTCAATCGTTGACAGCACCAATACCAAATGGCGACTCTGGTGACACGATAGCGGGTAATTATTTCTCGGTTGGTGATGTGTTTTATTTCACCTCCTAAACATTATCCGGATTTCGAGGGCTTCACCGCCGCTCAACACTGTTGATCCTCGCTGCAAGGGCCTTGATTTATCTGCGTTCTGAGCACAGTTTGGAATTTTCTGGTTTGATAAAACGATCAGCTAAATAGCAAGCAACTTCTGGCACTGAGGTTGCGTCAGAAGCAGCATTCAAGATGTACCGAAAGAGTTTGAGCGTTATCCCTTGTACCTTTGCAGGAGTTGGATTTTGAAAGTTGAGGAAAAAGAAATGGTCAAGAAAACAAGTGAGCTGAATCTGCCGTCAGGCGCTGAAGAATTGATCGCAGTCAACAACGCTATTGATCCAAACTCAGTGATCGAAAATTCGGTTGTTGATAATCCCAAAATTTCTGTCAAGCGATTGCACCAGGAAGCAAAAGTCAATTCAATCATTCACGAATGGCTGACGGATATGTGGCTTTTGACTACGGGAGAAGAGTTTGATGAAAACTCAATGGCGAGCAAAAAACAAAGCGGCCGTCCTTTGGCGATTGTTTGTGATGGTCAGATGCGATTGATGGAATCGCGGCCATTTGCCATCGATGCACTTAGAGCTGTTGGTATCGAAATGCAGTAAAAATCTGATGATCTATGGCCTGATTTGTAGGGCTGAAACCTCTTGCTTGACGTTTCAGCCCTACAGTCATTTACAGGCAAAGTTTTGATCTCATTTCTTGGCTAAGGTGCGAACGTACGCTACGACTTGCCAGATTTCTTCATTTGTAAGTTTTTTGGCGGGCGGCATCGTTTGTTTTCCATCTTTCTTCACGCCGTTTTTAATCGCCAGAAAGATCACTCCATCTGAATCAGAAAGCACTTTCCCGGCAGTCAGATCCGGTGGCTTTGCACCAAGCGAATCTTCCGGTGCGCCCCCATCCTCTCCGTGACATAAAGAACAATTCACGACGTATAACGACTTGCCAGCCAAGGCAGCAACACCAAGATCCGCCAACGGGTTGTTTGTTGTTTCTGTAACAGTCCCAGATACCGCTTTAGAAGGCGATTGGTTCCCCGAACAGGCGATAAAAAAGACCGATATCAAAACAAGAATTCCCTTGAAAGATCGTGACAGCGGCTTATAGCAACCAAGCAAGTAATCACCCATAAATTTTCCCTTCTTCAAAATTCTCTTGAGTCACATTTACTGTGAGGCAGCATCACGAACAAATAGCACCAATTCTACTCCCGGTCGCAGCTTGTAAGTTCGCGGACTGCGACGCCATCCCTTCACTCCATCAAGATTTGATTGCTGATCGGCGTTGGCAACAATAATTTTCTGGGAAATTGAAGGAGCTTCTCCCGCAACACCAGGCCACTGCCCAGAAAATTGAGTTTCAGGATAGTTTCTGACATACCAAGGCATTGGCCAGTAATCGGGCGAGGCGACGTAAATGCCAGTCTTTTCCTTTTCAGGGAATGCATCGGCTTCGCGCTTGATTTGCTCCATTAACGCTAAAAATTCACGATCCGTATGTGCGTACACATAACCATACTGCCCATCCACATAAGGTCGCCATTCGCGTTTTTTGCCAAACTCAACAAAGTATCCGCTCTCGTTTCCGTTGTCGTCATACTTCTCGAAATTCACTTTCCATGCCAGCCGCCCGCACAACACGAACACAAAGATAACGACGATCCCCAAAGCCAGCCTTAAAACAGGAAACCGCAGGAGTTGATAGCATTGCTCGGCGGCATAACCGCAAACCAGCGCCATTGGCACAACGATGCTCAGCAACAGCCAAGGCGTTTTATATGGAATTTTCGAATACGCCAATGTGATTCCCAAAGTCCAGGCTCCCGTAAAAAGCCAGAACCGATTGCCACGCCAGAGAATGAAAATTCCGGCCAGCAATGACCCAATCAGTAGCGGCAATTCCAGTTTGAATAAGATTCCCAGATAGTAGGAGAAAATTTTGACGTGGTCAGTACTACTGCGTTCTTCTGTCCAATGAGCTATCGCTCGAAAAAAGTCCGCCACTCCTTGCCAATGCTTAAACAACGATGAGTAAAGCAGGATAAATATAAATACCGTGATAATGATCGCAGCCAATGCGTGATCAAGCGAAGGCAACACGGAAACCGTGTCGTTTTTCAGCTCCCGTACCAAAGCGGCAGGCGTAAATCTTCCTTGCCGGATAAGTGTTCGCGTCGCATCCCAGATTGCTGCACACACCAGGGCTACCAGAAAAACAGCCAAGGTGATAATGGAAGTTTCTTTCGTCGTCAGCAAAAATCCTAAGGATGCAGCCGCCAACGCAAACCATTGAAATTTTTTGTCTTCGGCGTAACGCCACAACCCAACGACAATCCCCAACGAAAAGCATCCAAAGGACATTTCGTGAATGAAGTAGCGCGAATAGAAAACTAGGCAGGGTGAGAGCGCCAGGCAAAAGGCTGCCACTGAGGTTCCAATTGCCCCCAATTGCCGTCTGAGCAGCCAAACCATTCCCACCGTCAGTAGACCGAAAAGTATTGGCGACAGTCGCAGCGCAAAGTCGTTTTCACCGAAAATCCTCAGCGCAACAAAGGCAAAGTAATAAAGTGAGGGGCCGTGATAGTTGGTAGGATCGTATTTGTACTCACCCGAGTGGGCGAGATTGAGCAGGAAAAAGGAATTGACTCCTTCGTCGTGATGAAAGGGTTTGAGTTCGATCTGGGAAAACCTAAGCCAGCCAGCAATCAAAATTGCCAGAATAAAAGCCACAACACATAGGTTTTTCTCAAACCGTGATTCGTAAAATTCGCTCACCGCCAATGAAACCAAGTAAAAGAGGCAGGCGATCAATGACCACCTGCCTCTTAAGTTTACGGCTTACCGCCTAAAGCTTTACTGTTTTTTAGCAGCAGGCTTTGCGGCAGCTTTCTTAGCTGGACGACGTCCGCCTTTTTCAGGTGTAACATCGCCAACCGTTGCTGGAGCCGGGCCTTGTGGCATTACGCCGTTGGACGGAACCAGCCAAATCTTAACTTGCGTATCAGCCGCAACGCCACCGTCGCGAACCACGATACGGTTGACGTCAATCGCCGTACCGAGTTTGCCATCGGCCAAGCGGTCGCGGACATTCTTCGCACGATCAAGGCTGATGCTGGCGGGTTTCTCCTTCTCGCCGCGGTAGCCGTCAATAACGACCTTAGCACCCGCGTCGGCTTGGAGAGCCGGAATCACCTTGCTCGACAAAATGTCTTTGCAAGCATTGTCAACACGCGCTGCGTTCTTCTTGAACGTCACACAGTTGTCAATGACAGTTGCTGCAGGCGGTGTTGGCGGTGGCGGCGGCGGTGGCGGCACCTTAATGCTCGTACGAGCCGAACCGCTAGCCGAACAGTTACCGGCATCCGAAGTCGCCTTAACGGTAACTTCGATTGTCGTTCCGCCAGGAACGCCTGTGGTATCAAGCGTCGCACTCAGGCCGCTGCCGCTAATGCTGCCAGCCGAAGCTGACCAATCGTAGCGGACACTACCGTAGTTTCTACCACCGGTCACGCCTCCGGTTGAGAAGTTAACCTTCTCACCAGCTTCAACCGATGACGAGCTGACGTTGAGATCCAGATTCGGTCCAAAGCAAACCGTCAGCGGCGGACAAGCCGTCACACGAATCGTCTTCGAATCGAAAGCAATACAACCACAACCGTCATCCACTTGAACCGTGATGGTGTAATCGCCAGGAGCCAGTCCAGTGGTATCAAACACTGTGTTGGCGCCATCACCCACGACGCGACCACCGGTTGAAGTCCAAGAGTAAACCAATGCATCGCCGTCCGGATCGGACGCCGTCGCGCGAAGGTCAACTTTATCACCAGCGCAAACAGTGCTGGCAGATTCACGCAACAAATCGCTCGAGCCTTTGGCAACGTTGCCTAAAGCCAAAGCTACTGTTGGCGGCTGGTTGGGCAGCAACGGATCTTCGCGATCGTTGACGTGGCCAATGGACAATCCGGCAATGAAACCGTTCGGACTGTGACGGCTGTCAATTTCAGAGAACCAATTCAGGTGTCGTTGATATGCAGCGCTGATCGAGAGCCAACGCGTCGGAAAAACACGAATACCAGCGACCAAATCAACCGGGCTGTTGGTCAACAAGCTGGGAGTGCGCGAACTGATGTAGTGAGTCGAACTGACTTCAGTAATCAGTTGCAGATACTGGCTCAGCGGGAAATCAACGGCAACGCCGGAACGAAGCTCGTTCGGAAGATCAAGCGAACGTTCGCTGCTGCCAAATCCCTGAATCACGCCGCAACCGGCGCAAAGCGGACCAAGATTCATATTTTCAGCACGTGGATCACCTTTCTTGATGAAGCCGATGTTTGTGCTGAGATTGATGTATTTATGCAGACGGCCATCGAAAGCAGCGATCACACCGTAATCGAAGGCGCCTGTGCCGCGACCGCGTTCCAGACCAGTGTACAGATCACGAGTTGTCGGAATTTTGACCAACGGAATCAGCGCAAAGCCGAATGGGTTCTTCGGGCCAGTAAAGCGAATCTTGCCTCCAACCCAAATGTCACCAGTGTGATGATCGGCAAAGCGGGAAAGAAAAGGCGCGTTCGGCAAATAGTTCGGATTGGCATTCGGAACAAGCGCAGGCAGGATGCCGCCAACAGGAGCGCCAAGCCCAACATAAACGGCGGTGTCATTTCCGCTCGGACGAGCAACAAATGGACCAGAAGCAAAGCCGCCCAAACCGCCAACGTTTGGCGCGCGGCAAGGACCTGGGAACCCGCCATTACCACAAGGATCTCCAATTGTAATCGAAGCAGCGTTCTGTCCAGGCACTATAACCAGACGGCCAACGGGCAATGTCTTGGTTCTAACATCAGGCAGATAGAAGCCGCTTAACAATGCGGGAGAGCCAACCGAAACTACTCGCTGAGCTTCGAAATGAGCAAAAATTTCCAAATGGTCACTGAAACCAATCTGGAAATTTACTGGATAAACTTGCCAAGTGACATCACCGGGATCGCGGTGAAAGTGATTGGCGAAGAAGCCAAAATTGAACTCGCCCTTGCGCAAAGTTTGCGCATCATAAACCGTAAAAAGACCGGTGCCGCCATTAACCGTTGGGGCAAGGTTGCGAGGATCATCTGTTGAGCGCGGAGTCTGAGCGTTAACAACCACTCCGATGATCAGGAGCGCGAGCATCAGACCTAGCAATCGTCTCGCAAAACTCATAATTCTCCTCCTGGAATTGGGTGACTTACGTCTATATTGAGTTACTTGTTACTTCCAGAACGAAATATCCGTCCGGCATAAAACAGTAATGCCCTTACTCATCAAAAGTGGAGACCACTCGCGCGAACGGCTTTCAATGCTAAGGGCTAACACAAAGAAAAATGAAGACTGGGTACTACTCCGCACCAGAATCTATACGATGGTGCTGAATGTGTCAATTGCAATCTCATTTACCTAACAAAGACTTAGAGGCGTTTTTATGCTCGGAAGTCAGCGATCTTGGAGGGAAAGAAGCGGCACTTCTGAGAGGCGAGACGGGCAATTGATTAATTAAAGATCTCGTGACTTTCGATAGGAATTAACAGCACAACATGCCTGGCTATCCAGATGTCACAATCCGTGACCGCTGCCTGCCTCAGGCATAAATTCCTCTCACGCGGGTGATATAAGCGACCCGATCAATTGCCAGCATATAAGCAGCAATTCGATTATTAACGCTATGACTTTCAGCGTACTTGCTGACATCGTGAAAGCTGGCGACCATAATATCTTTCAACCTTTCATTCACCATCTCTTCCTTCCAGAAATACCCCATCCGATCCTGTACCCATTCAAAGTAACTGCACGTCACACCGCCGGCATTCGCCAGAATGTCAGGAATCACAAAGACGCCTTTTTGTTCAAGGATGTCATCGGCTCTGGCAGTTGTCGGGCCATTTGCCCCTTCAGCCAGAATCTTACATCTAATTCGCGACGCATTGGCGCTGGTAATCTGGTTTTCCGTTGCAGCAGGCACCAGCACCTCGCAATCAAGCTCCAACAACTCCTGATTGGTGACATGGTCGGCCTCAGCATAGCCTTCAAAAGTCTTGTTTCGGCTGAGATAGGCCATAGCGTGAGGCAGATCAAGTCCCTTGGGATGATGAATGCCGCTGTGAATGTCAGAAATGGCGACGATTTTATAGCCAGCCTCATGCATCAATTTGGCGGCGATACCGCCGACATTACCGGAGCCTTGCACCACAACGCGGGTGTCCTTTGGCGTCATGCCAAGCTTTTGGACGGCTTCATCAACCACAAAAAGCACCCCGCGTCCTGTGGCTTCGCGGCGACCACGCGAGCCGGAAAGGTCTATCGGCTTGCCAGTCACAACCGCCGTTTCGGTGTGCCGCACATGCATGGAGTACGTATCCATAATCCATGCCATCGTCTGTTCGTTGGTGTTCATGTCAGGCGCGGGCACATCGCGCTCCGGGCCGATAAAGTCAACCAGTTCAGCCGTATACCGCCGAGTCATCCTCTCCAGTTCGCCCTGAGACATTTGCGAAGGATCGCAAATGACGCCGCCTTTCGCTCCGCCAAAAGGAATATTGACGACCGCGCATTTCCAGGTCATCCAAGCGGCCAGAGCGCGCACCTCGTCCAGTGTCACATCCGGCGCGTAACGTATGCCGCCTTTAGCCGGACCGCGCGCGAAGTTATGCTGCACGCGATAGCCTGTGAAAACTTCGATGTGGCCATCGTCCATGAAAACAGGGATATAAATTGTGATTTCGCGATTGGGAACGCGCAGGACTTTGTAAAGGTCGGGGTCGAGGTTTAGTAACTGAGCCGCGTGATCGAAACGCGACATCATGGAGGCAAAGGGATTTTCCTCTCTGAATTGTCGAATGCCATCGTCTACTAATGCCATGAATACCTCCTTGGCCGGATGGTGCGTGAATCGCCGGGGCGTCGTGGACTCCAAATAATTTGGGCGGGTGATCGGTTGATCCCCGCCCGTTTTTTCACTGATCTGCTTTTTTCAAAGATTCGTTCAATGCGCCGGTTCGATACCCTTCAAGGTCCAGAGTTATGAACTTGAACCCTAGTTGTTTGAATGCAGCCGCGATTCGCTGGGCCATTTCCGGGTTCAACGCGCGCGGCAATTCGTCCGGAGCGATTTCGATTCGGACCAAATCCCCGTGATGACGAACGCGCATTTGCTGGAATCCCAGCAACCGCAATTTGGCTTCGCCACGTTCGATGTTGGAAAGCTTTTCGATTGTCACAGGCATTCCGTAGGGAATTCGCGATGATAGACAAGCAGACGCCGGACGATCCCACACCGGCAACCCAGCCGATTCGGATAACTGGCGAATTTCTGTCTTGGTCAATCCGGCTTCAATCAGCGGACTGCGAACGTTCAATTCCTTGGCCGCTTGTCGCCCCGGTCGATAATCGCCAACGTCGTCAGCGTTGTTTCCATCGCAAACAAAATCGTAGCCACGCTCACTGGCCAATTCGCTCAGTTTGGTGAACAGCTCCTGTTTGCAGAAATAACAGCGATTGGCGGGATTGGCCTGATAGTTCGGATCGTGAATTTCTTCGGTATTGATGAATTGATGCGGGATCGAAAATTTCTGGACAACCTCAAGAGCGTCTTGCCGTTGGAAGTCCGGATAGCTTGGGCTTTCGCCGGTTACAGCCAATGCGCGTGGTCCGAGTTCGCTGGCAGCGGCATACGCCAGATAAGCGCTATCCACTCCGCCTGAATAAGCGACGATGACTGATTCCATCTGGCGCAAAATTTGCCGAAGGGTGCGATCTTTGGCGATGGTTTCCTGTGAGATGGTTTCTTTCTGGGTTGCGGTTTGCATTGCTACAACAGAGTTCCCGTTTCTATCCGTTTCTAAAAGACAGAATATCCTTTGATGCCCATCGGCACTCGATACACTTTTGAAGTACTGACGACGATCATATTGCCTTGTCCGTCAAAGGCCAGGCCGACCAGCGATGCTCCGGCAACAACGACTTCGGCGTTGCCTCCATCGGGAGTGATCCGCACAATGCCTCTATGCCCTTTCAACGAAGCCGCCACATACAAATTCCCGTCCACATCAAAGGCCAAACCTTGCGGGCGGCCCAGTCCTGTGTAGAACTTTTCCACCTCTCCCATTGCGTCAATTCGCCAGATTGTCTCAAACGAAGAAACAGTTGGCCCGCTAACATACAAATCGCCATCCGGCGAAAACGCCAGATGGTAAGCCGCGACGCTGGGATCCAATTCGGCGAATTGGCGAACTTCGCCGAGTTCATTGACGCGAAAGATCGTTCCGGTTCGGTCGCCAACGTAAATGTCTCCGCGCCGATCAAAAGCCAAACCCGTGGCAACCCCTAAATCAGAAGCAACAGTTTCGGGCTCGCCAAACGGCGAAATGCGAAACAATTTACCGTCGTAACGACTGGTGACATACAGCGTGCCTTCGCGACTGAATGCCAGGCCAGTCGGATTCACCAGATCGGTCACCATTGGCAGAAGCTCGTCTTCCGGCGAAATCTTGTAGATGGAAACAGGCATTTTCTGGCTGCGAGTTCCCGACAAGGTGACGTAAATGCTGCCGTCGTCGCGATCAACTGCCGGATTCGCAACCGGATGCAGGTTTTCCGCCAGCTTGACGCCCAGTGTAAACGGCGTGGCCATCACACCGCTGGAACTTTCCAGCTTCAATTCATGGGCTTCGATTCCAGTATCGCAATCGGGGACGGTAATGACGACGCGATTGGGTGCGGCGCTGATGACTCTTCCGCGTTGATCTCCAAACCAAACGTGACAATATAAGTAATCTGAAGTGTCGTACCCTTCACAGGTGATAACGACCTCGCCACCTTCGACTCCGGCATGAGGCACGGTGCTTTTGATCAGCCCGTCATTCAAATTCGACATTACTGCTTTCTCCGTTCAATATCAGTTCCAAAGAAAAAGGCAAAGGAAGGTCAATCATACGCGAGCCAGGAAAATGGGGAAAGAGGCTTTTCCGAAGACGGAGAAACGAAGGGAATGGGAAGAGGAGAAAGACTCAAATGGGCGCTAACCATCCCCTCTCTCCATCCTTCATTCATTTTTGAACGCCGTCACTTAAATCTACATCCTTCCACAGCCAAATGCCGCCGAGCATGCCCAGTTTGTTATTGACGACTTTGACATCATTCCCCAGGTCCAGTTCGACTTCTTTGGCATTGCCGCCGCCCAAATACAGCTTGTCGAAATTCGTCAGGGTGCGAAAGCATTCAATGGCAATTTTCAGCCTGTCGTTCCATTCCTTCTTCCCGACTTTCTTGAAGGCCTTGTTGCCAAGTTGCTGTTCGTAGGTTTGGCCTTTGCGAAACGGAATGTGCGCCAGTTCGATGTGCGGAGCCAGCCGCCCATCTTCAAACAGCGCCGAACCGAGCCCCGTGCCGAGCGTAATAACCAGTTCAACGCCTTTGCCTTTTGCAGCGCCTAGCCCCTGCATGTCGGCATCGTTGATAACCAGCGTTGGTTTGCCTGTGATTTTGGCAATCGCTTTTTGCAAATCAAAATGATTCCATTCGTCGGAACCCAGATTTTTGCACGACAGGGTTTTGCCATGGCGAACTACGCCTGGGAATCCGACCGAAACGCGATCAAATTCCGGCAACTGAACCAGCAGTTCTTTCAACTTTTCCAGCAAGGCTTTGGGCGGGCAAGGTTGCGGCGTTTCGACGCGAACACGTTCGACCAGCATTTTGCCGTGGTCATCCAGCACAGTAGCTTTCAGACCTGTGCCGCCAATGTCGAATGCCAGTGTTTTCTTGGCAGTGGATTGGTCGTTCGTTGGTTTCTTTGCGGATACTTTCTTTTTCGATGATTTTGCGGGTGTCGGCATAAAATTAAATGAAGGCTCCTGTGTGAACTATTATCTTCTTTAGCGGAGAAAGAGTTTTCTTTATTCGCGTGAATGATCGTGGTTAAATCACGCGCGCCGCATATTACTGAAATCCCGAATACTTGAGAAGGAGCACATTGGAAATGAAGCGATTCACGTTCTTTGTTGTTTGTTTATTTGTTCTGGCACTGACCGCCACGCCGCAACCTCACCGCGCAGCCACAAAAGTTCTTGACCCGATGCAAGCCGGGCCGTTTCCCGTCGGAGTGACAACCACCGTGCTGATTGATCACAGTCGAACCGACGCCGCGACCAACGAAGACCGCACGCTGGTCACCGAAATCTGGTATCCGGCCACCGAAGAAGCCCGCAACCTGCCGAAAAACAAATTCACCGACTTCATTCCCGGCGGAATGAGTCCGCAGTTCGAAACGCTGCTGAAGATGGCGTACAAAAAATCCGCCGCCGAAATGAACGAATCGTATTGGAATTCAGCCGTGCGCGATGCTCGAGTTCGCGAAGGCAAGTTCCCGCTGATCGTCTTTTCGCACGGCAACGGAGGCACTCGCACGCAAAACACTTTCTGGTGCGATTACCTGGCCAGTCACGGTTACGTCATCGTTTCCGCAGATCACACCGCCAACGCGCGGGTGACCATCATCAAAGGCAAACCGATTCTCTACCGCAACGATCAGCGCGAAAATTCCGCCGTAGATCGTCCGAAAGACATGAGTTTTTTGCTGGATCAAATGACGCTGTGGAACGGCGGAGCCGACAGCCGGTTTTCCGGCAAGCTCGATCTGACCAAACCGGTCGCCGCCGGAATGTCGTTTGGCTCGATGACTGCAATTCGGGTCGCCGACGCCGACCCACGTTTCAAAGCCGTCATCGCCATGTCCGGCGCGCCCGAAGCTCACACCAATCTGACGGTTCCTTCGCTGTACATGCTCGGCGAAGAAGACCGCACCATCGGCCCCAAAGGCAACGCGCGCGTCCGCGACGTTTTCGCCAAACATCAACGCGACGGTTATCTGCTGGCGATCAAAGACGGCGGGCATTATTCGTTCACCGACGTATTCAAAATTGACAAGAACTTTGGCGACGGAGTCGGCAAAGGCAAACGCGGCGGCGAAGGCGCGGAGTTCAACTACACTTCGATGGAAACGACTTACGCCATCGTCAATTCATACAGCGTCGCCTTTCTGGGTTTGTACGTGCGCGGTGAACGCGAATA
>DAOMFR010000032.1:0-4041 GCA_035429885.1 Blastocatellia bacterium | reverse complement strand
TGAGCCAAAAGTTGTCCGAACCGAGTGGCTATTTCGACACCGACAACCTGATTTCCAACGAAACGTCCTACCTGCACGTGATGGGCAAAATGCGCCAGATGAAAATCAACGGCGGAGCGTTCATCGGTGTCGGCCCCGATCAAAGCTTTTCGTACATTGCGCAGATTCGCCCGAACATCGCCTTTATGGTGGATATTCGCCGAGACAATCTGTTGCAGCATTTGCTGTTCAAAGCGCTGTTCGCGACGGCGCGCAACCGCGTTGAATTCCTCTGTCTGTTTTTCGGAAAACCGCTTCCCGCGGATTTGAAAAGCTGGGACACGCGCAGTATTCAAGACATCGTCGCGTATGTAGACAAAACTCCGAAAGACACCAAACTGTTTGACGCCACTCACGCCGCGCTTCAAGCCAAAATCAAAAGCTACGGCATCAAAATCAGCGACGCCGAATTCGCCACCATCAAACGCATGCACACGGAGTTTTTCACCAACGGCCTGGATTTGAAATTCACCAGCCACGGACGCGGATCGCGAGCGTATTACCCGAATTACCGCGACCTGACGCTGGAAAAAGACCTGACCGGCAAACAGTGCAACTACCTGGCCAACGAAGGTGATTTCCGGTTTATGAAGTCCTTGCAGGATCGCAATCTGGTCATTCCCGTCACCGGCGATCTGGCCGGAACTCACGCGCTAAAAAGCATCGCTGCCTACCTGAACGAACGCGGTGAAAAGGTGTCGGCCTTTTACACGTCAAACGTGGAGTTTTACCTGTCGCGCGGAGACGATTTCGACCGTTTTGCCACCAGCGTCAAACTGCTGCCGCGCGCAGCCAACAGCGTCATCATCCGCAGCTATTTCAACGGCACATTTGGCTACTCGCATCCGCAATCAGTCAGCGGGTATTACAGCACGCAATTGCTGCAAACGATTGACAGTTTCGTCAAAGAGTTTTCGGCTGGAGGCTTGCAGAGTTACACCGACGTAATTTCCAAACATTCGCTGGATTTGCGGTAAGCCAGGTGGGACAAGCTGCCAGCTTGTCCTTGCCTTCTTGAAAGACCAAATAGCTTTCCAGCCAGAAACCGGACAAGCTGGCAGCTTGTCCCACTTCCAAGATAATCCTATGCCAACTCTTCCACGCCCCGGCCAAAAAACCGCGATGATCAGCAGCACTTCGCTTGATCTGCCCGAACACCGCAAACAAGTTGTCGAAGCCTGTCTACGCGAAAGCATTTTCCCCAACGGCATGGAGCAATTGCCTGTCCGCGATGCAAACGCCGTCACCGTAGACCGCGAAATGGTAGACAACGCAGACATTTACATCGGCATTTTCGGCGTTCGCTACGGCGAAGTACCGTCCGGTCACGATGTCTCGTACACCGAACTGGAATTCAATCGAGCCGTCGAACGCGGCATCCCGATTCTGGTTTTCCTGATGCACGAAGACCATCCGGTCAAACCCCGCGATGTCGAAGCCGACGCCGAAGCCCAACGGAAATTGGCCGAACTGAAAAATCGCGCCAGTACCGGACGCATTCGCGGTGAGTTCAAATCGCCGGAAGAGTTGCGCGGTCTGGTCATTCAAGCGCTGGCCGATTTGCGCCGCCGCGAAGAAGACGAAAAAGGAAAACCCGCGCCCAGCTTCCATCCGCATTACGAGATTCCCGAACCGCCCGAAGCCTTCATCGCGCATCCATACACGCTGCTGCAAACGCGCCAACTGGTAGGTCGCCAAGCCGAGTTGAACCTGTTGACCGATTGGGTCGCCAAGCCCGGCGCCGAAGTGTATGCCGCGCGCATCTTGAATATCGTCGCGCTGGGCGGCGTAGGCAAAAGCGCGCTGACCTGGCACTGGTTCAACCAGATCGCTCCACAGGAAATGAAGCCGATGGCCGGGCGGTTGTGGTGGAGCTTTTACGAAAGCGATGCGCGGTTTGAAAACTTCGTCGCTCGCGCGCTGGCGTATGTGACGCGACGACCAATGGCCGAAATCGAAGCCATTCCGTTATCCGACCGCGAATCGCAATTGCTCGCCGCGCTCAATCGCGAACCGTTTTTGATCGTGCTGGATGGAATGGAGAGATTGCTAATTGCATATGCTCGGATGGACGCTGTATATCTGGATGCTCTGAGCACGCAGGCGTCCCTGCCTGCCGTCTCGGCGCACAATCCATTGCTGCCCGAAGGGATCGCTACGGAATTAACTCGGTCTTTTGCCCCCCCTGCCCGCGAGAGCGCGGGGGTAACTAGGAAAACCGCCGACCCGCGCGTGGGCAACTTTTTGCGGAGACTGGCGGGCGTCGAAGCCTCGCGTATTTTGGTCAGTACGCGGCTGCATCCGGCAGATTTGGAAAACAAAGTGAATGGTGACCCACTGCCAAGATGTTTTCGCCGAGATCTCGATGGTTTGGCGGATGACGATGCGCTGGAATTGTGGCGCAAATTCAATGTTACCGGAGCGCGTGACCAACTACTGCCAATCTTCAACCGCGTGGAAAATCACCCGTTGCTGATTCAGGCGCTGGCTGGGGAAGTGGCTCGGTTCCGGCGCGCACCTTACGATTTTGAAGCTTGGCAAAAAGCCCATCAAGACTTTAATCCTTTCCAAGACCTTCCGCTGCTGAAGGTGAAATCGCACGTGCTGGAATTCGCGATGCGCGGACTTGGAGACCAAACGCGGCAGGTTCTATGGACACTCGCCGCCTTCCGGATGCCCGCAAGTTACAACACGCTCGTTGCAGTGCTCACCGGCAAAGAGAAAGCTTGCTATAAAGAAAACGAACTTGACTCGGTTTTGGCTGAACTAGAGGACCGGGGACTTATTGGTTGGGACAAACACGCTAACCGCTATGATCTTCATCCAATTGTGCGTGGCGTAATATGGAGCAGGCTAGGCGATGATGTACGACAACCTGTGTATACCAATCTACACACGCATTTTGAGGCATTACCCCAAATTGACCATAGCTTAAAAGTATCTTCTCTAGAGGAATTAACGCCTGCTATTGAACTATACAGCGCACTAATTGGACTAGGGCGGTTTGACGATGCCAGAGCTTTTTTCTTCGAACGACTTGGCAACGCACTGCGTTATCGTCTTAACGCCAATTTACAATATGTCGAGCTTTTGGAAATGCTTTTTACCAGGGGGGTAAATCAATTCCCGCGTTTAAGCAAATGGGATCGTCAAGCTGATACTCTTGGTGATTTAGCATCAGGCTACAAATTAAGTGGTCAACCAGGACGTGCAACTTCGCTATACATAAGCCATATGAAAATTTATGCAAAGATTGGGAACGGTGATAGCCTAAGCGTTGGTTTGCGCAACCTATCAGATACATTACGGCTATTAGGTAGACTCTACCAATCAGAGCTAGCAGCGCGCCAAGCATTTCTCATATCTAAGCCCCAAAGGGCCCCTCGGAGCCTATTATTTCTTGGTTCAGTAATGGCAATGCGGGGAATCACGAAATATTCCAAATTCGCTTTAGAGCGCGCAAGGCGAATAATTATGCAACTGACTTCTAGTCAACTTAAAGGTGCATCTAATTCATTCCTCGCACAAAGGTGCCTTTGGTTTGGTAAGTTTGCAGAGGCGTGCCTGTTTGCCAATCGTGCCTGGAAGTTAGCCCATGTCCGAAATTGGGAGGCTGATTTTGTCCGTGCGGCCCGCGTGCAGGGGGCAGCGTCGCTGGGACTGGGCGATTTCGCCGGTGCCGACGAACGGTTGCACCACGCGTTAACCCGCGCGCGGCAGGTGAACTTAGTAGAAGAAGAACTCCCCGCGCTAATTGCGCTGGCCGAGTTACGCCGCCGACAGAATCAGCCTGCCGAAGCGCGGGAATTGCTGGATGATGTTTGGGAAGCCGCCGAGCGAGGGCCGTATCCGCTCTTTCACGCTGATGCGATGAATGTTCTGGCGCAACTGGAACGCGATGCGGGCAATACTGATAAAGCCATCGAAGCCGCCACCCAAGCCTATCAGCTGGCGTGGTGCGATGGGCCGCCGTATGCGTATCACTGGGGCTTGGAAGCGGCG
>DAOMFR010000031.1:0-52788 GCA_035429885.1 Blastocatellia bacterium | reverse complement strand
GCTCGATTTCAAGCAGGGCGGCACGGACTCCATCGAAGTAGTGAAACATAAAGGTCAATCCGTCAGAGCGTCCGGCCAGCGGTCCCAACTCGCCGCTCGGGCGCGAAATGGTGGCGAAGGTGTCTTCGTCTTTCCGCCGGATTGTCAGACGCAAGTCGGAGTCCGGCACTTCCCAGGTTCCGGAAATATCCGGCCCAGCCTCGCCTTCGGGGGCGCACGAACAGAACTGTGACGCGATGAACGGGCGCATCTTGTCACCATTCCCAACCATCCCTTTAAGTTGACCATTCACCAATTTCGCTTCCAGCCGAGCGCCGGACGCGCCAAAAGTAAGGCGCAAGGTTCCGGCTTCAACGCTGCCCTCCGTGGAAGACACGCGGGTGTCGCCATTTACCAGAGAGCCTTTGAGCGTTTTGCCGTTGGGTTCAAAATGAATTGTGAAGGGAACTTCCAGAGTGCCGTAAGTGACCTTTCCATCCCAGCGTCCGTCCAGTTCTTGCGCCCGTCCGCAGGTCACGGACAGAAAAATCATTGCGATCATGCTTAGAATTCTGATGCTTATTGTCACTGTATACCCTCACGTCATTGCTTTGCCTCTTCGCCGCGTTAGCGGCGCTTGAATTTAGCCGTGGGTTTTCAACCCACGGAAAGTTGCAGATTGTTTTTCACGTCGCGTCAGCGACGTTTGAATTCAGGCGTCGCTGACGCGACGCGGAACTCTTACTGCACACTACCACCCGGCGTTGAAAACGCCGGGCTAAAGTCAGCCGCCGCTATGCGGCGAAGAGTCACGAAGTAGTTACGTCCTCGCTATCAGTGTTTCGTGATCTACTCGCCATTGCTTAATTGAACCAAAGTCACACCTTGCTTGAGCGGAATCACAAAGGCCTCGCGCTCCTGTTTGAACTGAGTGGGCAAGCGATAAGCGCCGACACCGCTGATCTTCGCTGGTTGTTCGATGCGCAAGCGGGCTTGCGGTGTTTCGGGAGTTGCGCTCGCCAAGCCTACGCGGACGGCTCCGGTTTTGGTGTTCAACTCGACGGTGTCAAAGCGCCCGGCATCCAGTGTCAGCCACAGTCCGCGCGAAGCGAGATACACGCGCATTCGCAACGAATCCCGCGGTGTTACTTTCACCCAATCGCCTTTGCTCGTGACGTTCCCGCCGAAAGCCTGCCAGCCAAATTCTGGATGGTTGATCAGGTAGGTTCCAGTGTTCAGCGCGTGGCCGAAAAAGTTCGGGCCGTAATCGCCGCTGTAGCCATCCCATTTCAGAGTGGAAGGGAACGAGTGAAAGGCGACGGACGCGAAGCCCGCTTGGTCAATGTTGGTCAGCGCGCCCATTGTGCCGCCGTAACCGATTCGCAGCAGGTACAGGTCTTCGGGATGTTCACGGTAATGCGACAGCACCGGAATGGCGTTCAACCCCGAACCGTAATGATGCAACTGGCGTTCGATGCGGCGGATTTTGCCGCCGTACAGAAAATCCCAATACCGGCGCGCGTTGCCGTTGTAGCCCCAATGCGGCACGGTCGGCATGTAACCGATGATGGAATTCAGCGACACCAGCGCCTTGTCGTCGTGGCCGAAATAATCGCACCATGCATAAACCTCTTCCTGTCCCGTGGAATCCCAGGCCATTTCGCTGCCGAACGGATAGGCTTCGCGCTTCCAGCGTTCGGTGCGTTCGCGCATCAGGTTTTCGATGTCTTTGGCTTTTTCCGTCCAGCCTTCGCGTTTCAGGTCTTGCAGCACCATCAGGAAAATGTCGCCTTCCATCAAACCCAGTTCGACGTAACCGACGCGGCGGCGATTGTTGTTGGCGTTGCGGCTGAAGGTGAATTTGGTCGTTTGGTACGCCTGTTCCAGATACCAGTCCCACGGATGATTTTTGACGAGGCCTTCGTTGTTGCGCGCGACGCGGTACATTGACCAATAGGCCGCGACGACGTGCGGATAGTTGTACCCGCGCCCGATGGATTCGGCATCGGCTTTTTTCCAGCTTGTCCACGTCGTCCAGTTTTGCGCCGGGTCGTATTGAAAGCCCGGCACGTCCGCGGGCGAATAAAATAACATGCTTTTGCGCACGCCGTATTTGTTCGGGCCGTCCTTGTATTGCAACCCGCCCCACAGCACGCCATCAATGAACTGTTCATATTTGGCGATTTCTTCGCGTTTGGGTTGGCCGAACTGTTTCATGGCGGCGGCCAGCCACGAACCGGAACCGCCTTCATCGCCCAGGCCCGCAATCCAGACGCGGCTGTCCTGCGAAACGATCTTGTCGGCTTCGCGGTCGTAGCTCATCACCGAAGGGCTGCGGCGAAACGGATCGTTCGGATCAACGAACCATTGTTTCGTAAACAGGAAATTGCCCATATCGGCAACGGTCTGCGCCGAAGGTTTGATGACGTAGTAGTTGATGGATTGTTGATTGCCGTCGGCGTATTTCACCAGCAACCGCGCGCGTCCCCAGGTCTTTCCGTTCAGCGTATAGGCTTGCCAGCCGCTGCTGGTCGGTTTGTCTTTGCGAATGGTAATGGCCCCGGCGGGTTCCGCCGCGATGCTGGCAACTTTGCTTTTGGAATTCAGAAACAGTTTGGCTTCGATGTCTTGCGGCAATACGTAACCGGGAATGCCTACGGCAACCGGGCGATTGTTGGCAGCAAGCGTTTTTTCAATGTTGCGAATTTCATCCGAAACCAGAAAACGCACGCCATAGGTTCGGCTGGCGTTTGGCGCAAGCGTCGCGCTGGTTGGCGTGTTCCATTGCTCCACGCCTTTCCACTCGGTTTCGGCGTAAGCCTGCGAATGCGCCATCCACGCAAACGTGCCTTCAAACGTTTGTGCCGGGCGCGTCGGTTCGTTCAGCAATTGATACGCTTCAAAGGGCGTTTTGCCTTCAGGCACAACCACCAGCGCAGGGCCTTTGCCGCTCAGGCGCGTGACCTGCAAATAGCCCGCATCCTGCCCGATGTACGGATCGGAGAAGGAACAGATTTCATGCGATTGTTGCAGATTGCGCCCGGTGATGTGGTTGTTGAAGCTCATCGGAATGCCGAGCGCGCCGATTTGCAGCGGTTCCGCCGTTTTGTTTTTCAATTCGTAGCGCAACACCAGCCGTCCATTATCCAGCGCCCAACTGCGCGTGATCTGCACGGGGCAATCTTCCGGCAAGGTCGGCGAAAGATCAGCCGCAGCCAGCGTTTTGCCGGAGGCAGACAGCGCTGTGACCGGTTTACGCACGGCGGCGGTGGAATATTCTTTCCATTCGCCCGCGTTGCCTTTGCGCACGCGAATCGTCAAATCGCCCAGATGCTGATGGCCGTTGCTGGCGCGACGTTCCAACCGGTCAGCAGGCGTGAAATCAAATCCGTTGCCGCCTTTGGGTTGAAGCGCCGCGATGGTTTGCGAGGCCTTGACCAGCTTGAGCGTGAAATCCGGGGTGTCGAATTCCAGAACGCCTTGTTCCAAGCCCAACGTCGGCGTTGGTGTCGGAGTTGGCGCAGGTCTGCCGGATTGGCCTTGTTGATTTTGTGCTTGATGAGCAAAAGGGAAGAACCCCAATACCAGCAGGAAGATGCTGGTCGAGACGATAGAGGGCAATTTTATATTGTTCACAGTGCTGCTCCTTAAATAGATGCGCATAGTCAGAAACGCAAAAAACCGCAATGGCACAAAGTATCTGCATATACTCTATGCCATTGCGGTTGGTTACGATTTCTGAATTGTTTTTCTACGGCAATTTTTAATTCAATTTCAGTCGCAAAATTGTCAGCGAATGCGCCGGGAAGGTGTAATTGAACCCGTTGTTTTCAATCGTCGCCGTCAGGTTGCGCGTGACGGGGCGGACTTTCTTGTCGTCGCCGAAGCTGTGCGTCGTTTTCAAATCGGGATGGTTCAACTCCCACACGCCGACGGCGTTCGTCAATTGGCCTTCCTGATTATCAATGCGTGTCGTAAGGTCTTTGTCTTTGCTGCGATTCAGCACGTTGACGTAGATCGTTTTTTCCGCCGCGTTGTACGTCGTTGAAACGTCCAGATATTTGAGCGGCGCGCGGTTGCCGACTTTATAAGTCGGCGCGGAAACGAACACATCCAACGATTGATTGTTTTTCTGTTTGGTGAATTCAACCAGCGGGAAATAAATCGTCTGCAAAAACAGACCTTGTTTGTTGGTCGTGATTGGCGCGATGACGTTGACCATCTGCGCGATGTTTGCCATTTTCACGATGTCGGCGCGGCGAAAGAACGAATTGAAAAACATTCCCATCGCCAGCGCGTCTTCAAAGTTATAAACCTCTTCAAGCTTTTGCGCGTTGAACGCGCGATACCAGACGTTCCATTCGTCGTACGCGATATAAATCGGCCGCGGATTTTGCTGGCGATTTTGCACTTCCTTGATCTGTGCAGCGGTGACGTTGATGTAATTATCAATCGTTTGCGAACTCGCCATGAATTTTTCGAAATCATTGTCGCGGTTGTTGATATACGTGTGCAGCGCGATGTAATCGGCTTGATTGCGCAAGGTCTCCAGCACGGTTCGGTTCCAGTGCATCCAATCCGCACCTGCGCCGTAATTGCTGGAACCGCTGGCAATCAGCTTGATGCTGGGATCGGTTGAACGCATGGCCTTGCCTGCTTCGAGGGCGAATTTGGAATACTCTTCCGCCGTCTTGTGGCCGAGTTGCCATGGGCCGTCAATCTCGTTGCCCAGCGCCCAATATTTCACTTTGTAAGGCTGCTGGCGGCCATTCTTGCGACGTTGCTGCGCCCAAAAAGTGTCTTTTGATTCGTTGCAGTACTCGACCCAATGGCGCGCGTCATCAATCGTGCCGAGGCCGGCGTTGATGCAGATATAAGGCTCCGCGCCGATCATCTCGCAATACTTCAAAAACTCATCCGTGCCGAAACGATTGCTTTCCAGATCGTCCCACGCCAGGTCTTTGCGCATTGGACGCTGATCTTTTGGCCCGATGCCGTCTTTCCAGTTATACCCCGAAGCGAAGTTTCCGCCCGGCCAGCGCAGAATCGAAACGTTCAGTTGTTTAACGACATCCATGACGTCTTTGCGATAGCCATCTTTGTCCGAAAGCGGGCTGCCTTCCTCATAAACGCCGCCGTAAATCATGCGGCCCAAATGTTCAGCAAAATTGCCGAACAAGTGCGGATGGATTTCGCCGATGGTGCGGTCAATGTCTATTTTGATGCGGGCTTGCTGTGTCGTTGCCGATTGACCTTTGGCAGCGGGCGAGCCGATAAATAGAGGGCAAAAAATGACGATGATGATTGCGAGCAGACGAGTCGTAAAAGCGCGCATGAGAATTCTCCTATTGGGGTAAGCGATTTACTTCGGAAACATAAAGCGTGGTTGATAGAGTCCTTCTGTCAATGCAACGGTTTCCTGAAACAGTTGCGTGAGTCGTTCAACGGCGACGACAAGTTCGGCTGCAGACGCTCCCAGGTTCGCCAGCATTCGTTGCACGCGCAGCCCGAACTCCTGTGGCGCGCGCTTGAACCCGGCAATTTCCGCCAGAGCCGTTTTGTCGTTGATCAAATATTTGCGGTTCAAGGCAAATAGAACCAGGATCAGTTGATTCACCGCGCGCGTCAGGCAAGCGGCTGTGCCGTAAGCGTCTGCGCGGGCTGCAAACTTCGGCGCGAATGCAACAAGACAAAATTCGACTTGCCACAAATAGTCTTGCACGATGGCCTGTCGCAGCGCTTCAGGATAATCCGCCACTCGTTGTTTCAGCGCATCGAGCCGCGCTTCAGGATCGAATAACGGAACACAGATCGCAATTTCACCAAGGTATGTTACGCTGAAAAAACCGAATGGAGGTTGTTGGGCGTAATCAAGTTCGTAGCGTCCGGCTTCCGCATCGGCCAGGACCCGCTCCACGTGTTCCAGGCTGCGATAGATGAAATCGACGCGTTGCCCGCCAATGGTCAGCCAAGCTCCGCCGTTAACCCATTGCCCCCAACCGTAAAAATCCGTGACTGCTGGATTGGCGGTATCGTTGACCTCTGCGGCCAGTTCGCGAAGGGGCTGGATTGAGAAAGGCGCTGCCTCCGAATAGAAAATCCCCAGATCAATGTCTGACCCAGGCTGCGCGCATCCACGAGCGTGTGAGCCGCCAAGCACGACGGCGCTGATGCCGCGAATATTGCTGAGCCGCTCAACAAGTGACAGCACCAGTTCGTGTTGTTCGGACGAAAGCTGATTCATCTTATTTTGCCCCCAATCGCCAGACAAAACGCACACCGTCACTTCCATCAGGCAATGGCCCTGGGCTGTTGCAGAAAATCGCCTGTGTTTTGGGATCAATTTGTAAAAACCGATTTGTTGCCAGTGACATCAAGACCAACTCGCCCGTAGGTGTTTCAATCCATTGAAAACTCTGCGCTGTGCCTGGTTTGATCGTTTGCAATTTTACCTGCCCATCACGATCAACACTGACGAAAGCGTTGCCGGATTTGAGCGCGACACGCCCCAGTCTCATGTCCACAACGATGAAGGTCGTGGGGGCGGCAATCGTCAGGGCGTTTGCTTGGACAGCCAGTCCAGTATTTTTCTGGAAGGCTGTCAGATGTATTTGTTTGCCGTACGGAATCGGACGCATCAATCCGCGTGGATGTGGTTCATTCACAACAATACTGTCGAAATCCGCGTGACCGCCATTTTTTCCTGAGGCGTTGTAAGCAAACAACGAATAGCGTATGCCTTGAAATGTCGTCAGTTGGTAGACCATCTCGAACGGTTTGCCCAGCGGCATGAATTGCTTGCCATCGAGCGAATAGCTGAACTGTGCCGTTTCAGCCATAAAATCGCAATCCGCCTTCAGCCAGATCGTGCTGCCCGTCATAGCGGCGCGTTCGGTTTTGCCAGTGTGTTCGTTGAATTGCGCGATGGCGAATCCTGTGTCGTCGCGTTCAATGCCGATCCAAGCATATGGCTTGTTTGACAGCGCGAGCCCAGCAACGTCGCCGGATGCCAAGCCCGAAACATCAAGCCTAACGATAGGCGATGATTGCGGGCCGATGGCGCGCTGCGTCAGCGTGTTGCGCGCGTCCCAAAAACTTTTGGCAGCCAATGTATGCAAGCGCAAAAAACCTTTACGCTCCGTCAGCGACCATTTGCCGTCAACGGGCACGTGGTTCCATTGCCAGATCGGTTTGAGCTTCGTCGTGGTGAATTCATCGTTGTGCTCGTAAGGCACAGTCGGCTTGTCGTTGTACCCCGTATTCGGTTTTGTCCACGTGCGGGGCGTGCGTTTCAAATTGCCCGGCAAGCCGAAATAAGGCCAGCCGTCCTGCCAAGTGATGGGCGACAAGCAAGTCAATCGCCCGACGGAGTTGTAATCCATCATCGAAAAGCCCCACCACTCGCCTTTTGTCGTTTGTATGATTCCGCCTTGATGCAAAGACATACGACCTCGCGCCGACGGATTGGCGGGCGTAATTTTCCCATCGCGTGTCAGCCCTTTGCCTTTCATCAAGCCGAAGTCTTCGTCAATGCTGATGGCTTGATTGTATTCGTAAGGCCCTTCTGGTCGGTCAGCGCGGGCGGCGGGCATGCGCATCGCCCCATTGAACCACGCGCTGGTGATCAAGTATTTGCCGTTGATTTTGTAAAAGTGCGAGCCTTCGCCAATGCCGGAACCTTTGGGAATAATCACGCGATCTGTGCCCGGCACCAGGTCGGTCAAATCTGCATTCAACTGCGCAAGGTGAACGCCTTCGTAGCCCCACACCACCCAAACTTTGCCGTCGTCATCGAACAAAACCGACAAATCATGCAATGAAACTTTCATTGGCGTGCGCGTCCACGGGCCAGCCGGATTCGCCGCCGTGAATTTCTGTGTCGTCTGCCCGTTCACGTTGCTGAAGATGTAATACGTGCCGTTGTGATAACGAAAGCTCGGAGCCCAGATGCCGCGCCCATACACGTTCTTGCCTTCTTCCAACCGAAACGCTGGCCCCAAATCCAGCTTGTCCAGCGCGTACGCCACAAACTCCCAATTCACCAAATCACGCGAGCGCAAGATCGGCAAACCGGGCATCGAGTGCATTGTCGTACCGGTCAGATAAAAGTATTCGCCCACGCGAATCATGTCAGGGTCAGAAAACTCTTCGTAAAAGAGCGGATTGGTGAACGTGCCGTTGCCATTATCGGCTGTCCACGTTTTCATTTGGACTGAGGGTTGCGAATTCGCTGTAATCCCCGTCAGCAGAAAAACCAGGGCGTGACAGACACAGATGATGCAGGTCTTTTTCATGCGATTGGCACTTGATGTTGCGTTTGAATTTTAGTGTCAGCGGGTCGGGCGCTTACTTCCCAAGGCTCACGGTAATATTTTTTATCGGCTTGTCATCAGCATCCAGAAACCGCGCGCAAAAGTCTGTTGCCCCGCCACCATTCACAATTGCTGCACGAATGATGTTCTGCCCCTGGTTGAGCGTCAAACGTTTGGATACGCCATCGTCAATCACGGCTTGGCGGTCGCCATAAATGCCAATCACTTCTTTGCCGTTCACCCACCAGACCGACGCGGCATTGGAACCAATCGCCAGCCGCACGTCTTTCATTTCGCGCGGACTGTTGATGACCGTCACAGCCCAAAACAAAACGTCAGAGGTTTTCTTGTTCTGCGCCCGCGCAAAGTGAAACAGATTGACGTTGTAATTCAGCGTATCCAACGCATGCCAGGTGAGCTCATTGTTGCCAACGCTTACTTTGTCGCCGTCTTTGGGCACAACCGTGAATTGGTTCGGGAACAGGTCTTTTTTGACGAGCGCCTGAACGGCATTGTCTGTGACTCCGGTTGCCGCGATGGGTTCCAGCACAAGCCATCGTTGGATGAATCCGTCTGCGCTCGGCGTTTTGGTCGGCGTGACAGGTTTCGCCAATGTCACGGGCGGAGTTTGTGCCTGCGGCGTTGCGGAAGAAGCTAGCGCTAAAATCGCAATCGCAGCAATGAAAATGATGGTTTTGGTGGATCGAGTATTCATGAAATTACCTGTTTGGTTTCGGTTTCGCGCATGTAGGTTAGTAAGATTTCAGTTCTGTTCGATTCAATGCTGCGTCAATCAGTTTAACGGCGTAAGCGTTGCTTTCACCGGCTGAAGTGGTAAATGTCAACCCTTGTCGCCAGCTTTCCGGTGCTTCTGGGTGAATACCTGAAAGGATTACTCCGCCTTCTCCGAAACTTCCTTGGACAACCGCGGGAGTGCCGTCAGGATATTTGGCAATGACTTTCCCCCAACCGGTTAACTGAGGCCCGTCTTCCCAATAGTGAGAAAGCGGCATAGCTCCGGCTATAGAAATCTCTACGGCTGCCTTACGAATTCCTCGCTCTTCGAGGGCATAAAAAGGAAACCGGACATCCGACGTGAGATTAAGCCCGTTGTAAGGTGATTTCCCGGCCAAAAAAGCCCCGGCGCAGATACCAAGGTAATTCAAACCGTCCCTGATGGCATTGCGAACATTCGTAGCCGTAGCCACCGACAGGTTGTTGCCGATCTGCTCGAAATTCCCGCCCGGAACAAGCAACAAGCGGTAGCTTTTTAGTTGAGCTTCGCCCATTGCGTTCAACTGCTGTGAGTCAACCGTCACATATCCGAACGAGCTTTCATTTAGGAGCTTTTCAAAAGCTTTGACGTCGTTTGGTGATGTGCCATGACCATTGAACAATAAAATAGGCGGTGAGCCCTCTGTCCTGGAGAAACTTGAGCAGGCGGACAGGCCTGCTGCCGAGTGAACTAGCAAAGTTGCAACAAGCACACGTTGCAAACCTGCCAATGTTGGTCGTGACGCATTTTTCGACATCGGTTTCATTGTTTTTACTTATGGCGTCTTGATAAGCCAGCGTTGCTTTTCGCTCTTGGGATCGAATTTGGCTAACGTCGCGAAACTGCTGCCGACAGCCGAAAGCACGAGCGGTTCTTTGGTGTTGGGAATGGCTTTGGGGCTAATGCGCCAACTGCCGTCGGAAAGCTGATCGAAGCGCCAAAGTTGTTCAGGGCTGCCATTGAAATCTGGCAGCGCAATCAATTCGCCGCCTTCAGTCGCCGTCAACGTGCGCGTAGTTCCGGCAATCGTAATCTTAAAATACGGCGCGCCAAGATAACCTCCGGCGCTCGCGACAGGCTCAATCGCCCATTTCTGTTGCGCCTGAAGCATGTAATTGCCCATGCGAATGTTTACGTTGCCGGTCGGCCATTTCGGGGAGACTTCAGCGACATCCTGCGTCGGAATCGGTTTGCCTGTGCCAGCAAAAATTCCGCCTCCGGTTCCGGGACCAGCTCCGGGTGGCGGACCTTGAGTACCAGCCGCAGGCGGTGTCGCGCCCGGCGGAGGGCCGCGCCTGACAGGTCTGCCGCCGACGGGAAAACCTTCGACCGCGAGTTCGAGCGCAGTTCCGGTGCGCACGGATTCAAACTGATACGTGCCTGCCTGCAAATTGTCGCCCGCGACCGGCCAGCCGTCTTTCCATTGCAATGGGCGAATATCGAGCACGCTGGCTCCGCCTCTGTCCAAATCGGCTTCGTAATGCAGCGAGAACCGTTGCACGCCGTCTCCCAGATCGAACAATCCGAAATGGCCTGGGCCGATGACGCGACCGGCGGACGTGGCAAACAGCTTGCCGCCACCTTGAATCATGTCTACGCCCATGTTGTCGAGGAAGGGGCCGGTGACTTTCTTCGAGCGACCAACGCGAATGTTGTAGCCCGAATCAGCTCCGCGACAACAACTGCCGTGCGTGACCAACAGGTAATACCAGCCTTCGTGATAAATCATGATCGAGGCTTCGCTGTTGATGGCAATGTTGACCGGCTTGATGGCGGGATTCAGCCGCTTGCCCGTTTTGGGATCGAGTTCGACCAACCGGATGTAGCCAAAATAAGAACCATAAGTGAGCCACAGTCGCTTGGTGGTGGGATCAAGCAGCACGCCCGGGTCAATCGCGTTGCAATCTTCGACGCCGTCAGAAGACGCGACAATGCCGTCTTCTTCCCATTTGTAATCGGGCGAATTGGGATCAAGCGTTTTGTTGGTCAACAGAAAGATGTCGGCTTTGGTGACCCCGCTGTTGGCGGCGATGTAGAGGAAATATTTGTCGCCGATGTGGATCACGTCCGGGGCCAGCCCACGACGCGGAAGATTCGGGCCGCGCCGCCACGTCCAGCCATCATCCGAAATGAGCGTCGTGCCGCCCGTGCCATAGGTGTAATACTTGCCGTCGCACATAATAACTGTGGACGGGTCGTGAATTCCGATCTGTCCGTCAAGCCCGTTTGCCAGCTCTGGCGGTGCGAAAACGGCAAGCATCACCACGAAAAGGGTTGCCACAAGATTTTTGTTCATTGGAAGTGTGTTATTTGATGATTTTTGAATCTGTTACTTGCAGTCTTTGCCAAAACACAAATTCTTGTTGAAAAACGGCATCACATAATTTTGAAAACGCACTGCGACTGCGCTGGTATGCGTGCCTGAATAAATTTCAAAGCTGTTGGCGATGCCGTACTTGTCCAGCACGTTATGCAACTTTTCTGAATCCACTTTCAGCCCGTCTTTATCGCCCACATCAATCGAAATCGCGCGATATTGCCGCAGGTTGCCGATGTATTGATCAATGAACGCAAGCGGCGCATTGGCCGCGAACCTGGCGATAACGTCTTGTTGCACTTCGCCGTTTTTGCGCGGCAGATCGAGGTAGAGCGGAGGATTTTTGGGATTGGGTGCCCACGCAGACGCAGCGGCAAGATTCGCGCGTGGGCCAAAGCCTAACTTGGCGGAATCTTCGGGTGTCTTCACCGCTTCCAGCGCCTTTTCGATTTCTGGATTGGTGGGACCAGCCTGACGTGGAGACAAGCAGCACGGACTCATAATGTACAAACTGCCGAACACATCGGAATGCTTCATGCCAATGCGCGTCGCGCCGTAGCCGCCCATCGAGTGGCCGACCAGTCCGCGACTGGTGCGCTTCGGAATCGTGCGGTAATGCGCGTCCATGTAAGCAACGACATCGCGCGCGACGTAATTCTCGAAATCACCTGTCGTTGGCGAGCTTGAATACATCGAACCGTTGTGAACGGTTTTGGAATCCGGCAACACGACAATTACTTCCTGAGCGCCTTGTGCAAACGCGCCTTCGATGGTTTGCGGAACGACGATCTCTTTTGACCATTGCTCTGCGCCAATGGAATAGCCGTGCAGCGCATACACAACCGGATAGCGTTTGGACTTGTTTGTTGCATAGCTCGGCGGCAGAAAGACAAGCGCGTCACGATCAACTGCATTACCTTCCAGATTGCCTTCTAAAGCTGTTCCGTGAATTTTGATGCGCTCGACTTTGGTGGGCTTTGCGCCGGGAACTAGGGGGGGTACTTCGGTTTTCACTTGCGCGGCAATTGGCCGCGCAAGTCCAAACATCAACATCAGCAAACAAATGAATTTCATCTTGAGCATTCTTGTCCTCAGAGAATTGCGAACGTGTAAATCAGTTTAACGAAACAGCCTGGGAGCGAAATCCTTCAAATCGCGCCGCCAGGTTTGCCATTCGTGGTCTGTTCCCGGCGATTCGTAATAGACGTGCTTGATGCCTCCGCTCTCCAACGTTTTGTGAAAATTGTTGACGCCTTGATACATCCGTTCCGGTTCTTTAGTGCCGATGCCGACCCACACCAAACGCACTTTCTTGTTGAAAGCTGCGGCATCGCTCATCGCGCCGCCGAAAGCCGTCTTGAGATCAACGGGACCTCCGCCCATGCCGCCGCCTGCGCCGCTGAATCCGCCAATGTAAGCAAATGTGTCGAGATGTTTCAGCGTGATCTGGAAGGTTTGCATGCCGCCCATCGAAAGCCCAGCCATCGCTCGGTTTTCACGATTCGGCAGCGTGCGGTAATTTTTATCAATGAATGGAATCAGCGCTTGCGTCAGATCTTCTTCAAACGCGGAAAACATTTCTTGCATCGCTTTGGCGCGATCAGGTGAAGTGGGCGGGCCAGTCACAGCGGGCGCAACCTGTCCGGCACGCTTGGCATACCCATACGCCATCACAATGATCATCGGTTTGCATTTTCCTTCAGCCAGCAGGTTGTCGAGAATCACGTTGGCGCGACCTTGGCGAATCCAGCCGGTTTCATCTTCACCGCCGCCGTGTTGCAGGTAGAGCACGGGGAAGCGTTGCTTGGTTTGTGTTTCGTATGTCGGCGGCAAATAAACCATCGCGTGCCGCCAACTGCCGGTTACTTTGGAGTTATACCAAACCTCGCGCACTTGGCCGTGTGGCACGTCTTGAATGTCGTAATAAGTCGAACCCGGCTCTGGCACTTCCACCGCGCTGGCATATCGGCTGCCACCAAAGAATGATTGACTGCCGGTGTCGCTGACATCCGCGCCATCCACGACGAAGTTGTAATAGTGCAAGCCTGGAACCATCGGCGGCGTCGTATATGTCCAGAATCCATCCGCCTGCTTTTCCATCTCTGCTTTGGGGTTGCTCCAGAAATTGATTCTGACTTTCGTGGCGTCAGGCGCTTTCACACGCAACAGCACGCGGCCTTGGCTGTCTACTTTGGGGTATTCAGCCCCCCAAACATTGGTTGTAGCCGGTTTGAAGCCTCCGTTGTCTTGCGCATAATTGAGACTTACAAACAGAACGCAAATCAGGCAGGCGACTAGGGTAATCCCAATCTGTTTCATTTACATTCTCCTTGGTATTTTTTGGACTAGGTGTCTATTGTAAACCAGTACCTAACCGTTGTGCATTGCTCGTGACGTCTTATTCTTGTTTCTTTGGGACAATCGAAATGCTGTTACTGATCAGCAGACGGTCAGAAGCCCAACGCAGTACTGAAAAATGGTGAGCCTGCGGTTTATGCCGCAATGCCCACCATTGCTATTCACTGGCGACTGGCGTCAGTGTTTAATTGAGGACGTTGCTCAGAAGGAATACTTCAGGCCCAGTTGAAGCTGGCGCATTGGAAGTGCCGTTGAGCTGATAACGCCGAAGCCCTGGTGTGCTGCGTTGGATGGGGCTCCCGCGAAAGTTGGGCCAGCCAGAATGTTGCCATTCGGCGCGCCCCAGACGGGGTGATTGAACACGTTGAACGCTTCCAGCCTGAACTGGAGTACGTGCCCCTCCTTATAACCCAGGTGGAATTGCTTATGTACCGCCATATCAATCGCCTGGAAATGCGGCGTGATCATTGTATTTCGCCCGACATTGCCAAAACTTCCCTGTGGCGCAACGATGAACGAGGCGGGGTCATACCATTGCGAAGGCGTGCGCTTGGCCGCGTAGCCAGTGCCTGTTCCCGAGTAGCTGGGGCGATCCGGGAGCGGATTGTTGGTTCCTGCATTATTGATGCCGATCGTGAGGGTTTGCGGAACTCCGCTTTGGATCGTCGTGTTTGCGCTCAGTTGCCATCCACCGACAAGCCCGTTGGTGATTGGATTCTTAATATCCAGGAGCTTGCCTTTGCCAATTGGCAGGTCATACACGCCCCCGAGCACCCAGCGATGGCGTACGTCGAAGGACGAAAGCCCGCGTTCGCAACGCAAGCAACTGCTGTCTTGCGGAAAGAGTGTGTCGAGTCCCTGCGTGCGCGTGCCACTGGCATTGTCAATGGACTTGGCCCACGTGTAATTCGTGGTCAAGCTGATCCCTTCGCTGAACCGCCTTGTAAGTTTCACACTGCCAGCGTTGTAGTTCCCGTTAAAGCCGTCATTGACATAGGAAAGTACCCCGAAGTTGGCGAACGGGCGGCGCGAATTGATGCTGTTCAGCGGGCCGGGAAGTGCCTGGTTGATGTTTTGGAAGCCGTAAAGGTGATGGCTTTGCGACCCCAGATAGCCAACTTCCAACGACCAGTTGGCGCTAAGTTGCCGCTGCACGTTCAACAGGTACTGGATGGTATACGGTGTTGCGTGGTCGTAAGCGGCTGCCCAGGCAAACGGTGGAGGAACCTGAACAACGGTGCCGCTTCCACCGGGAATAGCATTGCTCCAGGTGATTGGAAGTGCGGGCGTCGTGGTAAGGTCTACGCGAGCCGCGATGTTGCGAGCCATGTCGAAGTACTCAGCGTTGGCGATGTCTTGCATGAAGAAAATGCCAAACCCTGCGCGAATCACGGTCTTGTCATTGGGCGAGTACGCGATGCCTACGCGTGGCGCGAAGTTCTTGTACTTGGTCTCTCGGAGGTTGTTGTTCAGTCCGCCGCCGCAAACCGCGTTCGTGCTGGTCCAGCGAATGCTCAAGCCTTGATAAGGATCGGTGCAATTGCCCTGTCGCACGAAGATCGGCCAATCGGCTTGAGGCACGTTTGCAACAAACTGAATCTTCGGGATTTTCACCGTGAAATAGTCGCCCAGCGTGTTGGTGAAGGGCGGCGTCAATTCGTAGCGCAAGCCTAACGACAGCGTCAGCTTTGGAGTGACTTTCCAGGTGTCGTCAACAAACGCATGAAAGACGTTGCGCTGAAATTTCGCATCGGCAACTGCGGCGGCATTCGTGGATACGAACAATTTCCCAAGCAGGAATTCGGCGAAGGAGTACCCACCGTTTCCGGTTACAGGGTCCTTGGTCGCGTTCGCCTGGAAGGTAAATACACCGCGCGAGAACTGATTGCCCACCTGGTTGAAATTTTGCCGATTGTATTCCCCCCCGAAGGCAAAGGTGTGCTTGCCGTGGATCCAGGAGACTTTATCCACGAATTGCAGGGTGTTGTTGTCGTTTGCGAAAGGCCCGTCGTTAGCGTCACCGATTCCGGTAAATCCGCCCCCGTTAAAGACCACGTTCGGAATGCCCCAGGTAATCGGAGCACCGGGGTTTTGGTTCGGAATGCCAATGGCGGAAATTATATCCGTGTTGCCTGCGCTCAGGGTGCCCAGCGAATTGAAAAAGCGCGTATAGCCGAAACGGGCGTCGTTGACGAGGTTGGACGTGAGCGTCCGCGTGTTGGACCCAGTGTACTGCTCGTAGTTGGTCAACACCTTTGTCCCTGCAAGGTTGAGGCCTTGTGTCGAGGTGTTTTCGTCACCCCAGTTATATCGTCCCATCCACTGCGATTTCGCCGATTCGATGTAATCCAGTCTGAGGACAAATCCGTCCCGGTTGAAAGGTTGGGAACTGGTCTGCGCAAAGTTGTTGGTCGTGAGCGCATTGGCGGAATTGTAATACTTCAAAAACTTCACTGAGATTGGGTCGAACCGGTTGGTGGGAATGATGTTGCCCGCGAAGGGCTTTCCAGTGTTCGGGTCGTAGATGACCGTAGACGGGAGCAACTCGCTGAAATCTCCGCCAAACATCTTCGTTGTTGGTACGGTAAACGTATTCAATACGCTCTGCCGCCGCCGAAGCGCTTCGTAATTGGACATAAAGAAGAGCTTGTCTTTTCCGTTGAAAAGTTTGGGAATGCGCACAGGACCGTCCATTTCGAAGCCGAAATCGTTCCACTTGAATGGATTCTTCGGCTTGGCAGAGGTGAACTGGTACTGCTTGGCATCCAGCTTGTCGTTGCGCAGAAATTCGAAGAGCGCGCCGTGATAAGCGTTGCCGCCCGACTTGGTGAGCACGTTTACTTGAGTGCTTTGGTGCCCATACTCCGCCGGGTAAACGCCGATCTGAACCTTAAACTCCTGGATGGCGTCAATTGAGGGGAGTGCCACATATGAATTGAAGTTCACGTCCATGTTGTTGACGCCGTCGAGCGTGTAGTAATCGAAAAAGATGCGCTGCCCGCCAGCGGATATCGCCTGCTGAGCGCGTTCACCGCCTTGGCGCGCGCCCGCTTGCCCTGCGGCAGGTGCGAGTACGTTCACATTGGGCGAAAGCGCGACGAGGTTCAGATATTGCCGGCCATTCAGCGGCAATTCCGTCACAATCTTGTTTTCAATCACGGTGCCGACCGTCGCGTTTTCGGCGTTGAGCAGCGCGCCGTTGCTGGTGATGGTCAGCGTCTCGCCGACCTGGCCGACTTCCATGGCCACATCCAGTCGTACTGTCTGCTGAACCGCGAGCGTAATGTTATCGCGCACCGCCGTTTTGAAGCCTTGCTGCTCGATTTTGAGATCGTATTGACCGGGCAGGAGAGAGGGGAAGGTATACAACCCTTCATTGTTGGTTGTGATGCTCCGCGTCGCGCCTGTCGCTTTGTTCCTGACCATGACCGTCGCTCCCGCAACAGCACCGCCGGATGAATCGGTTACCAGGCCGGTGATCTCACCGCTGGTTTGCGCCTTGCCGGCAATGGCCCCGATGGAGACCATCGTCAGAGCGCTTAACATAAGCAATACAAAACGCATTCTCATTATCATATTTTCCTCCTGTGAAGCTGCGCCGCAGCTCATCAGGCTGCGGGGGATTTTGGACTGAAGCGGCTTTCGTGATCCCAGACCAGCGGACTTTCTGCAATCACGCTGCCCGAGCGAATCTCGCCAATGAAAACGGACGACCCTTTCCCAGCAAAGTCAATGAGTCTATTTTTTCGTTGGTCACAGGATTTACGCAGAAACTGCCACAGAGCTTCAGAGGCACGGAGCAAGGCAAAAAAATATTCACCTAAATCTCTTTGACTCCATGACTCTGTGGTCATCGTTTCCGTGTCTTGCGTAAGTCCCAAGTCGAATGGTTGGAAAGCGTGGCTCTTGTATTTTCACCAGAAATATCCGACAAGTCTTTGAACGTTAAAGAACGTTTGGTAACATCCCCCGGCGCTGTTCCCTTCACCTCAAAAGTCGTTCGATTGAAAGCACTTATGCGCGAAACGCCTCTTGGAACCAACCAGTCACTGACGAGCGAGCAAAAGTGCGCGGCGCTTGAAGCCGTGCTGCACAGCCAAACATTTGCCCGTGCCGACCAGTTGAAATGTTTCCTGAAATACGTTTGTGAAATGGAGATGAGCGGGCGGGGGCACGAATTGACTGAGTATCTAATCGGCATTGAAGCTCTGGGGCGGCCAGCGAGTTATTCGCCGGGCGACGATTCGGCGGTGCGCACTCGTGCCTTTGCGCTCAGGAAAAAGCTGCAGGAGTTTTACGAGCACGAACAGCCCCAGGCAGTCATTCGCATCGAGTTGCTGAAAGGCTCTTACTGCCCGCACTTTGTCGAGAACCCGCCGCACCCAAAAGCGAATGGCAATGGAACATCGGCTGAGCAACTCGCGCCGCAGCCGATCCCTTCTTCCACGTCACACGGAGAATTGCTTCCAGCCGAAACAATGATCCAGCGTGAATGGAAAAGCCGTTGGTTGCTCCCCTTTAGCGCCGGAGTCATATTGGCGGCGCTGATCGCCGTCGGGCTTTACTGGTGGCTGGGAACCAGGTCCGTTGCTAACGCGGTTACACATCACCCCGCACCGATTCTGGCTGAAGCTTGGGGGCCGCTGCTGACACCGAACGCTGATGTGTTGTTATGTGTCGCAAATCCACCCGCGTTTTCGGTGCTTCCAGGTCCTTTTTCGCCGCCGCCGCCGCAAGCTCCACTCACTGGTGAGCGACCAATGCCGCCGCAACTTTATGACCTATACGCCACGCGTTATCCGGCGGCAGAAAACTTGTATTTAACCATCACCACGAACGCCACTTACTGGGGAGATGTATTAGGCGCGTTGACGGCTTTCAAAACTCTGAACACCGCTGGTGTCTCGCCACAAATGTTCCCGGAAATGGTCACTACCATGCCAACGCTGCGGCATCGCAACGTCATTTTATTTGGCTCGCCGTCATACAGTCCGGCGGTGACACGCTTGCTGGATAAGTGCCCGCTACAGGTCAACTTTCTGGACGGGATCGTCGGCAATTCCACGGATCAGGCACCCGCGGCACGTTACGCACTGAAGCGTGATCAGCAGCAGCGGTTAGTGCAGGTCTTCGGCTTGATCACCGTGCTGCCCGGTGAAAGCTCGGCTGATCAGCAAACTCGTATCTTGGTCTTTTCGGGCGTGAATTCGGCTGGCACGCTCGCGGCTGCGGAGTTTTTCAGTTCGCCCAAATACCTGCTGGAATTGAAGAGTGAGTTGAAAAAAGCCGGGCACGATACATTCCCGCCCGCGTATCAAGTTGTAGTCAGAGCTGAGACTGATGACAGCATTCTCCTCAATTTTCACTATGAGACTTTCCGCGTAATTCCCGCACCGGCAAGCTACTGAAAGGTTCGTCTCCTCTGTAGATTTGCTGATGTTGAAATGTTCCCAACTGTCGCCAAAACCGGATGCGTCTAGCTGAATTTGATTTCGATAGGGCGTCCCTCAAAGACAACTTTGCGGACGCTTTTGTCCTGAGCGAGCCGAACTTCAATATCTCGATGGAGTGATGGCGAAAACTTTGAGCCGGGAACCAGGCGAACCGAAAGCGTGCGGCGTGCGTTATTCCAGACCATTCGAATCTTCGTCCAGTTGCCACGGCGGTAATTGAAGGTTGCACCGTCGTCTTCGTAGAGCGTAAATGCACCGTCAGCACCCGGGTACACCACCAGTGTCAACGGCCCGTCTACTTTTTCAGCCGTGTATTGTTTGACCGGATCAAGCGGCAGAATCGTTCCCGCGCGCGCGTATAGCGGCATTGTGGCGAGATCAACGGCTTTGTTGATTTCGCGTCCACCGGTCAGTCTTTCTTCTGTCCAAAAGTCGTACCAATCGCCGCGCGGCAGATAAACGTTGCGCGAAGTTGCACCTTTTTCCACGACCGGTGCCACCAGCAGATCGCGTCCCCACAGATACTCATCGCCACGCGCAACCGCCGACGCATCTTCGGGATAATGCAACCAAAGCGCGCGCAGGACTGGCAAGCCGGTTTCATAAGTTTCGCGCACGGCGGAATACAGGTACGGCATCATCCGGTAACGCAACTCCAGATACTTTCGGCAAATCGGTTCGACTTCGGCGTTATGCAATTCGCTTAGGTCGGGATTGGCTGCGCCGCCGGTGTAGTTGGAAATTTCGTTATGACCGAGTTCGCCGGTATTCCATCCCCACGGCAACCGCAAGTGCCAGGTTCTGCCATGCGCGCGGAACAGCGGACAGAATGCGCCGAACTGAAACCAGCGAACGTGCAGTTCGCCCGTATATTCTTTAGTTGGGACAAAACCGCCGATGTCCGTGCCCCACCAGGGAATCCCCGTCAGCCCGGTGTTGACCGCAATGGGGACATGCGTTTTCAGCGTTTCCCAGGTGGAATACACATCGCCCGACCACAAAAACGCGGCGAAGCGTTGCATTCCCGCCTGTCCATTGCGATGAAGTGCAAAGACTCGCTGGTTCGGACGAAGCTGCTGCGAACCTTCGTAATACATGCGAATGCGCGCCAATCGCGACACTTGATCCAGTCCATCTCCCTGATCCGGCCACCAACCGTCAATGCCCACGTCGTACAACGATTTGTGAACCGGCCAGTAACACGCGACTTGCCGGTTGTCCGGCCATTTGCCGTCGGGCGTGCGTCCGCTGGGCAAAGGCGCGGCGGTGCAGGCATCGGTCACGGAACCGGTCAGCTTGCGGCCTTCGATGACGGTGTGCAGCACGACCTTGAAATGCTGGTTGTGCAATTCGTCGATTTGCTTTTTGGGTTCGGGGAAGTTCTTCGGATGAAAGATGAATTCGCCGTTGTGCGTGTTCCAACCGGAAGGAGTGAAATCTGTGCCGAGGTAAATCAGCGCGTCGCAGGGCAATTTCTTTTCACGCATCGTGCGCGCGACCCAACGGATTTCCTCCGGTCCGGCCAGCGTGCGGTGGGATTGCAAATAGCCGAACGTCCACAGAGGCGGCAGTTCCGGTTTGCCGGTCAGCCGCGCGTATTCGGCCATCACCTGTAACGGTTCGCGCGCGGCCACGATGAACACATCCAGCGGCAAGGCTCCCAGTTCGCTGCCCGCGAAGGCTCCTGCCACGCTGCTTTCCGGGCGGTCCGGAACACGCGGCGTCAATTTGCCTTCTGGGCCAGTCAGATCAAACGTGCCGTACGGATGATGAATGAACATCGCCCAGCCGCCAGTTCCGATCAGCCATTGAATCGGCACGCGTCCGCCGTGGGTTCGCAGTTTGTAACCGCCTTGTCCGTTGCGATTGGTGTAAGTTTCACCGCGCCGATCGAATTGCGGGCCGCCTTGCCCAAACGCCAGCACAGGTTTGTCGCCCGTCTGGAAATTTAATACACCGGTTTTCTCGTCCAGCCGCAGTTGTTGCACCAGTCTGCCATCGGCGGCTTCGATGCGAACGGTCAGCGGCGATGGCGATAATTTCACCTGCAAAGTGCCGCAGCGCAGCGTGCGTTCGCCCGGCAGCGAAGTCAGTCGCGCAACCGGCGCAGCCCAGCGTTGTTCTGCCAGCGAACCGTCTTGTGGAACCGGTTGCGGCTTGCCATTTTCGATGGGCACGATGCTCAGTCGCACGGTTTGCGCGCTGATCGAAGTCAGAGAAACTTCGACGGGCCGACCGGTTATTTGGAGGGCGGAGCTTTGAGGGAGGGAATTCAATCCGGGAGTGAGCAGCGCTCCCGCGCCAGCGGACCCCAGACTTTTTAGCGTATCTCTGCGAGAGATCGGTTTGGTCATTGCATTGTCTCCTGGTGCACAGTCGTCGGACACAGCGGTGCCAAGCATGATGGGGCAGGCTATGCGTGATCGCATTTATCGTCTTGTATTCGGTTAGGGAGGATTGGACAGGCTTAGCAGCGGAAAAAGTGCCGGCAAGAAATGAGTCGAATTGCTTTCAGTCCTGTTCACGTTGTTGCTTGATGAATACTTTCATTTCGTGTCCGGCTTTGCTGATGTGCTGTTCCAGCATCTGGCTGGCAGCGTCGGCGTCGCGTTGTCGGCAGAGTTCCAAAATTGCCCGATGTTCGTCTTTGGCGTTGCGATGCGCGTCGCGCGAAAACAGAATGTGAAGCCGGATATACCGGTCGGCATTGTTGTTGATGGTTTGAATCAATGACAGCGAACGCGTTCGGTTGGCTACTGCGTACAAAGTTGAATGAAACCGCCAGTGCAATTCGCCCCACACATCAAAGTCCGATTCGTCGTTGAGCGCTTGTTCATACGCTTCCAGCGATTTTTCCGCTCGCTCCAGGTCTTCATCCGTTAAACGCGGCACCGCTTGGCGCAAGGTGACGCTTTCCAGCGCCGCGCGAATGTCGAACAGCTCTTCGATTTCATCCGGCGAAAGCGCGGAAACCACCGCGCCTCGATGATCAATGATTTTGATTAACCCTTCGGCTTCCAGTTGGCGGAACGCTTCGCGCAAGGGAATGCGGCTGACGTCGAATTCTGCCGCAATGGCATGCTGGCGCAATTGCTCGCCCTCGCGAAACTCACCACGCAAAATCTTGTCTCGCAATCGGTCGGCGACGGCTGCAGTCAGCGTTTGACGGGGAATCGCTTGGGTTGAATTTCCCCTTCCGGTAATTGATGTGCTCATGGATTTATTCGCCTCTGTCTACCTACTGGCTTTGGGGCGGATGCGTTGATAACACAACGCTTTTGCTGCCTCAAGCAAATGATGAATTGCTCTGAGTGGCTTGTCTTGGAAAAACGAAAGGATGGTTGAATGGGATTAGGCAGTGAATTTTCTGCGCTAAACCTGTGGATGTGGAACAGAGCGAGACAAACTGTAAGCCGTCTCGCTCCGTGTAAAACGCGTTCTCAAACTTTCTATTGCTGCGCGGAGGATGCTCCCGCTTGCGAACTCTGCTTCTTCGGTATCGTGTTCCAATCGGGCGGTTTCACGTCCAATAGATGCTGGACGAAAAAGTCATAGCGCTTTTTGTCGCCATAAGGGCCGCCGTTGGTGTGGCCTGCGCCGGGGATAACCAGCAGGTCAAAGACCTTGTCGGCTTTGATCAGCGCGTTGACCACCTGCATGGTCGAAGCCGGATCAACGTTGGTGTCCAGTTCGCCAACGATCAAGAAAAGCTTGCCTTGCAGTTTGTGGGCGTTGTCCACGTTGGACGCAGCGGCGTATTCCGGGCCAAGCGGCCAGCCCATCCATTGTTCGTTCCACCAGATTTTATCCATGCGATTGTCGTGGCAGCCACACGCGGCAACGCATACTTTGTAAAACTCCGGATGAAACAGCATTCCGCCCAGCGAGTTTTGCCCGCCTGCCGAAGTGCCGTAAATGCCTACGCGGGTGATGTCGTAGTAAGAATATTTCGCCGCGACGGCTTTGTGCCACAAGATGCGATCAGGGAAGCCAGCGTCTCCCAGATTTTTCCAGGCGACATCGTGAAAGGCTTTCGAGCGATTAGCCGTGCCCATCCCGTCAATTTGCACGACGATGAATCCGAGTTCGGCCAGCGATTGCATGCCGTTGTAGGCGGCAAAGGATTTGGGGACGAACGAACCCTGTGGCCCGGCATAAATGTTTTCGATGACCGGATACTTCTTCAATGGATTGAAGTTAGAAGGCCGGAAGATGACGCCCCAGATTTCGGTCTTGCCGTCGCGTCCGAGTGAAGTGAACACTTCCGGCGCGCGCCAGCCAGCTTTGCTCAATTCCTGCACGTTGCCGCGTTCCAGCTCAGCCAGTACTTTCGACTCCGCAGTGCTGCGCAATTCGGAAACCGTCGGTTGATCCACGCGCGACCAGGTATCCACGTAAAACTTCATGTCAGAAGAGAAAGCAACCTGATGATTGCCGTCGCCTTCGGTCAAAGCGGTGAGGCCGGTGCCATCGAAATTGATTCGATAGTAATGAACGAAATACGGGTCTTTGCCCAGATACATACCGCTGGCTTGAAACCAGATTTGACGTTTGGCTTCGTCCACTTTTTCGACGCCGCGCACCACCCAATTGCCTTTGGTGATCTGGTTTTTCACTTTGCCGGTGACGCCGTCATACAGGTAAAGATGGTTCCATCCGTCGCGTTCCGACATCCAGATGATTTCTTTGCCGTCGGCCAAATTACTGATGTACTTCTTGCCGGAATAACAGAAAAAGGTTTTCGGCTCTTCGCTGATGACCGCGCGCGGTTTGCCGCTGGCAGATTCAACTTCGATGACGCGATAAACTTCATGGCCGCGCTGGTTGTATTCAAACGTGAACCCGCGATTGTCTTTGCGCCATTCAATGCGCGACAGGTTGTAAGGATTTGGGAATAGCGCGTTGTCTACGATGAACTGCTTTTTCGTCTCCACGTTGAACAGAACGGGCTGTGGTTGATCAAGCACATCACCCGGCTTGGCGTAATCCACGGTGTAATACTTGGGTTGCAATTGATCGCTGGCCGAAGATTCGACATATTGAATTTTACGCGCATAGCCCGGCCGCACGCGGTAAGCGGCAATCATCTTTGAATCAGGCGACCAAACCAGTGACGCCAGCGCATAATAGTTTCCTTCGGAGCCTTCAAAACTCAACGCAGTGCCTTCACGCGCGCCTTTGGCTCGCACCCAGACGTTGAAGTTGTTGACCCAGGCTTCCCATTTGCCGTCGGGCGAAACTTTGGCATCCGGCGATGACGGGAAATTGTAGCGCGGGCCGGGAATGCCATTGAGCTGGCCGGGTGTCGTCGTTCCGCCGCGTTGTCCGGGGCGTCCATTGGCGGGCGCTTCAGATTTCTTGCAAGTGTACGACGTCAAATCGCATCGCCAGCGTCCGTTGTTGTCATTGAACTCAAGCGCTCGTTCGTCGTCTACGAAATTCAATTCGTTGAAAGGCAGCCGCAACGCTGTAATCTTTTCGCGTCCCGGCGGCAACACCGCTGCCAACGCTTCCGCCAGTTTCGCATGATCGAAGGCTGGCTTCTTTTCCAGTGTTTCGGCATTGACGATCACGTATTCAAAGCCACCTTTGACCGCCTTCGCGTACCAGAAACGCGAGCTTTTGCCGATCCAATTGGCGCGCAGCACGACGTTTTCAGCCAACCATTGATATTTTTCGCGCAAGCCATTGGCGCGTTCGTAATCAGCCATTGTGCCTTGCGCAAAGCTCGGCGTCGTTAATAACAAGAAAAGTGTGATGAGCGGGAAGTAAAGCTGTTTGCGTTTCATGAAGTTGTCTCCTTGCGTCAAAAGCTGCGAGCCATCGCGAATCAATTGTTGGTCCTTCGTTTCGGTGGAATGTTTTTGCCGTGGTACACATCCATCGGGATGTGATGGTCTGCGTATACGCGCCCCAGCAATTCGAACAATTTGGGGTCGTATTTCTGCAAATCTTCCGGAGTTTGCACGCGCTGTTCACCGTCTGTGTATTCGAAATTCGACCAAAACCAGGTTTGCGTGCCTTCGGCCCAATACTCGCTGGCGTTGGTTGAGGCGTAATGATTTTTCCATAAGCCTTTGACCATCGCTTCTTTGTAAGCAGCCTGAATCTCTGCGAACAATGCCGGGTCAGCCGTGCGAATGCCGATGCCCATAATGCCGTGCGAGAATTCGTGGACAAAGATGTTTTCGCCATAATAACGCGTGCCCGGATAACCGAGCAGGTTTTCTTCGGCGCAGGTTGTCGGATTGCCGCCGAGACCGCGCGCGCGCCGGTCCCAATACTCTTTGTCAGTCTGGCTGGCTATGCCGCCGGGTTTGTCGTAATTGGCCTTTTCGCCCGGCGTCAGACGCGGATCGTTTGGGCCAGGGCGTTTGTTGTTGCGATGTTCGGGAATGTCTGTGGTGGATTCTGTTTGCGCCATCACGCCGACTTTCATCTTTTTCTTGACCATCTCCGCGCGCAGGTCCGGGCGCTTGGCCAGCATGTGGATGACAATGTCGCGCGCCACCAGCAAGGCAGCATCCGGGACTTTTTCAGAACTTAGGATCGAGACGCCCAAGGCGTCAGTGTATTTTTTGTAAAATGGATCCACGTTCAAGGTTGCGGGCGGTTCGGCGATTGCCGCTTTGGCATAATCCTGAATGAACGGTTTTTCCTGTTGCTGTGGAGTTTGCGCGACAGTGCTTGCCGCGCACAAAATCATTGTAAGGATCACAAGTTTTCGCATATTCGCATGATGGATAAAGTTGATCCGGGAATTATCGGCAGACAACACGAGCTTGCTTGTCGGCCGATAATTCCCGGATGGGTGGAAGGTCGAGATCGTTACCAATCCAGGCTGACGCGGAACTGCATCGTGCGTGTGCCGCTAGCCGATGTGATCTGTCCGAACGTCGTCGAAGTCGGGCTTGCATTGCCAATGTCGAAGAACGGATGGTTCAGGAAATTCAGCGCTACCAGTCGCACCGTCAACCGAAAGCGTTCCGTCAGTCGAACCTCTTTGTTCACGCTCATGTCCATCGTGTAGAGGTTGTTGTTGCGCAAGTACACAAACGCTGCGAACTGTCCCGGTGTAGACGCCGGAGCGTACAGCGAAGGATTCACCTGGCTGGTACTGGCCGTGGCGGTTTGGGTGATCGTTGCAATGCTGGCGATGTTCGAAATCAGCGCCGTAGAAGAGAAGCCGCCCGACACTTTGCTCAATGCTTTTTGTAATTGCTCCGGCGTAAACCCGCCGCCGAAGACCACGCCTGATTGCGTCAGGTTGCTGACGGTGTTGCGCCCGCCATTCAACAGCAATGGATGACCGGAAGCAATGGTTTCGCGTCCGCCGATAGTCCAGTTTCCGACCACGCGGTCCAGAACCGCGTTGTTGCCCAGAAAACGCCGCCCTTTGCCAAACGGCAAATCATACGTCCAATAAGCATTGAATACGTGGCGACGGTCGAAAGGCGACGGGCCGTAATTGAGCTTGGCATTGCGGATGGTGTACCAGGTGTAACCGGATGCCTGATCCGTTTCGTTCTGGATGTCGCCAAGCGCGTGGCTCCAGACGTAATTGCCGCCGAGCAGCAGACCGTGGCTGTATTGTTGCTTCACGTCAATCTGCAACGCGTTGTAATTATTGTCGCCGTTTGAATCCTGATACGTCAGACTGCTCAGGTATGGATTGGCCTGGAACAAGTTGATCGGATAAGCCCCTGCCACATTGAAGCCAGCGGTGACGCAAGACGGAACCTTGTTGCCGACCAGACGGCAGAAATTTGTCGGACTGGTGGCCAGCGTGGTTGCCAGCGTCCCGGCGACGCCTTGATTCAGGTTTTGAATGAAAGTCGCATTGCCAAAACCTTGTGCGGCAGTAAGCGCGGGCTGGTTACCCAGAGCGCCGAATGCGGCCTGAAAGATTGGCAATGCCGCCTGTCCTGGCAGATTGTTATTGGCAAAGGTGTTACCGCGCCCGTTGGCGATGTTGACGTCCAGGTTCTTTTTCGCCTGGATGAATTCATTCAAGAACCCATTCTCGAAAATGTTGGTTTCCTGAATGTTCTGGCGATGCCACATGTGTGTGGATTTGTTGCCCACGTAGCGCAGTTCCAGCACGGTGCTTTTGGTCAATTGGCGTTGAATGCCCAAGCTCCAGTTTTGGACGTAAGGTGATACCAGGTCGGGATTGATGTAATTGCCAGCGACGGGTGAAGAAAACGAGCTTTGCGCGATTGGGAAACCGAACTTCGCGGGGAACACCGGGATCGTTGGCGCAGGCGAGCGCAATTCCAGTGTGCCCGGCGCAAATTGCACGCCGTTGGTCGCGGTTCCCGTTTGTGTCAGGCCGCGTCCGCCCGACAGGGAATTGGAAATCGAATTCAGCCCTTCGTTGTAAAAGGTGATTGAGTAAGCACCGCGCACCACTGTCTTGCGGTCGCCCACCAGTTTTCCTAGCCAACCTTCGCCTGAAGGATTCCACGCGAATCCAAAATTCGGCGCGGGATTCACATAATCGCGTTTGTACGGGTGAATGACTTGTTCGAAGCCGGGATTTTGGTTGCTGCTCAGCACGCCAGGTTGGAACAATCCGGTGGACGGTCCATAGAAATTCGACCCGCTCGGTTGCGAAAGCAGATCGTTGCCGCTGTGTATGTCGCCGTCGAATTGCCAGCGCAAGCCATAATTCAAGGTCAGGGATGGACGGAAACGAAAGCTGTCTTGGAAATAAAGACCGAAGGTGGTGAAGGCGTATCGTTGCATGCCTTCGCTGAAGGCCCGGTACTCGTGCGACTTCTCATCCACATTTGTCGTGACCGAAACGCTGGTCAGACGACCCGTTAGCAAGGCGTAAAGGTTGAGCGCGTTGGCGATGTCGCTATTGCTGGTGCTGACGTTGGTCAGCGCGTTGCGCAACACATTGTTCACCGGATCAGCTGTGACGACGCCGAAGTTGTATTGTGGGACTCCCGCCGTGCCCCAGGTATGCGAATAAAACGTTGTGTGCAACCAGGTGCCGCCCATCGTCAGCGTATGCCGTCCTTTGACCCAATTCAGGTTGTTGGTGAATTGATAGACGGGGTTGTTGCGCACGTCGGTCGCCACGTTGGGAATCCAGGGATTGACCAGTGGCGTATTAATGATGCGGTTGTTGTATTCGGAAAACCGTTTCGGATCGGCGTCGATGAAAAAGTATTCGCCGTTGCCTTGAACACCGAAACTGGTGTTGTTGGTCATGTTCGGCTTGATCGTCCAGTCCACTGAGTTTGTGGCAACGTAGGGGGTGGCTGACGAATGAATATTCGCGCCGGCTACGCCAACGAAATCATAAGGGCTGCCAGGATACGGCGCAGTGCCTTTTGTGAAATCGCTGCTGCGCAGATTCCAGGTGCCGTGCCAGCCGATGGACGGAGTGATCTGGAAATCCACGCGCGCTGTCGGAAACGCCTGCATTGTTGTGAGCGCCTGGTCCCATTGCATATTCTGCATGAAATCAGTCGAGATGCCGGAGATCGGCACAAAGCCTGAAGCTCCTGATTGCGAGTCAGTGATCTTTTTTATAATGCCCGCCATGGTTGGGTCAATCGTGCTGGTATGTCCTGCGGCGCCTGCGATCTGCAACAGGTTCTTGGTTTGCTTTACGCCTGTTGTGTCAATGTAAGTGAATATCCCTTGTTGAGCCGCAGCGCTGAGCACTGGAGTCGTATAAGTTTGTGTGCTCGGTTGTGGTTGGGCTTCGTAATAGGCGAAGAAAAACAACTTGTTTTTGAGCCGTTTGGAAAACGGAACAAGCGGGCCGCTGATGGAGCCGACCGGGTTATGCTGGCGCGATTTGTTGCGCGGCAACCCCTGCAAATTGCGAAAGAAGGAATTGGCGTTGAGCGCTTCGTTGATGCCCTGATACAGAACCTTGCCGTGATATTGTTCCGTCCCGCGTTTGGTTGTCATGCGAATTTGCATTGCGCCTTCACCGCCTGCATCCGCGCCCAATCCCGTAGTCGAAACGCTGACTTCTTCGATGGCGTCAATGCGCGCGGGAGCAAAGGCGAAAAAACTGGTTCCGCCGCTCTTGAATCGCTGCGAATTGTTGTTCATGCCGTCGAGCGTGATGTTGAGCGAAGCGTTTGGCAAGCCGTTGAAAGTGCTGTTGCGGTCGCTGGTGCTGCGGGAACTGCCCGCGATCAAAACCGCGAAATTCAAACTGTCGCGACCTGCGTACGGCAGATTCTGAACCAATTTGTTATTGATGGTTCCGCCAACTTCAGCCGTGGTGGTGTTGAGCTGTTCCGCGCTGGCGGCGATTTGCACGGTATCGGTGGCGGCGCCAATGCTTAAATCCACTGAGATGTTGGTAGTGCGTCCTGACTCCACGACAACTGCTGCAATCACAGCATTCTGAAAGCCCATAGCTGTGACCGTGAGTTTGTAAGATCCGAATTGCAGCGTCGGAAAGATGAATCCGCCGTCGCTGGAAGTCACCGTGGTTTGCTCCACTCCGGTTGCATTATCAGTGGCTTTGACCGTGGCATTGGCAACGACTGCGCCATTGGGGTCGCGCACGATTCCGCGAATTCCTGTCGTCGTAATCTGGGCCAGAGAAGAACTTGCCAGCACTGCCAGAAAAGCAGCTTGAGCAAGAAGTTGCGAGAGTAATCTGGGCATGGTTCGATTCTTCATTCGATCCTCCTAAAGGTACTCAGGTGGCATGATCTAGATTTGCCTGGTTGTTCGAGGTTAAACGCAGCCATCCGTGAAGAACCTCTGTTGTCGAGATTCTCCCGCCATGAAGAACCTACTGAATGATTCTTCGGACGATGACCAAATGCGATGCGAGAATGAATGCCGCCAGAAAACTTTGACTGATTGTGACTGGGAGGCATTCAACATCCCAGATGCTTAGCTTGAGTAACTCCCGCAAAGATGAAAACACGTTCCGCACGCTTTCCTGCAGGAACCGCTGAACGATGCAGCAGTTGTGGGTGAGAGTATCTTATTGTGAATACAGCAATTTTGATTTCGAGCGCGTTATTGACGCTGACTCCCGGTGCTCAATGCGGAATTTCCAGCATTGCCGCCAGCTAACCTGAATTTACTCTTCGTTGGTTACTCCGTCTTGTATGCGCATAAGATGGGTTGAATGGACTTAGGAAAGTGCGAGGCGTGTTCAATGGAGCAGTGGCTCAACTTGCAAGTCGTGGAATAAAGCTTGTCATTTTGTAACTTGGCCTGGGCGTCTTTAAAAGTCGCGGGGAAAACTCCATTTTTTGTTGGAACGAGCGGCGTGTGGTCAAAAGGCTGCTCAATTTATTGCCACTTTCCCAGAGAATTTATTGACGATGATTGCAGGCATATTGTATACAATCCGTGCCAGACAGGACTCTACTAACCTTTTCAAAGACAAATTCCAATTTCCGGCTTAAAGCCGCTTAGAGCGGCAGCCGGTCAGATTTCCTTCGGATCATTCTGTGGGAACCAAAAAGGAGAAGCCGCCATGTCCACGCAATTGCCTCCGGGAAGTTATTACGGGCAGACTTTGCGCAGTCGCAAGGTTTCCAGTTTTGAGCTTTCTGAGCGTGTTTATTCGCCTGGATATGAGACGCCAAAGCATACGCATAAGCAGGCGTTATTCTGTTTTGTCATGGAAGGTGGATACAGGGAAACTTACGGCAGCAAAACCCGCGAATGTAAATCTTCGACTTTGTTGTTTCACCCGCCGGAGGAATTACACGCAGAGCATTTCCACGACACAGGCGGACGGTCGTTCATTATCGAAATTGAGCCGAACTGGCTTGCGCAGATGCGTGAGCAATTGACTGTGGCCGACAGCTCCTCTGATTTTCATGGCGGCAAGTTCGAGTTGCTCAGCCGCAAACTATACAGAGAATTCGCCAACACGGATCAGGCCGCGCCGCTGATTATCGAAGGCGTCATGATGGAAATGTTGGGCGAAACCGTTCGACACAATACCGCCAAGCCCTGCCACAATTCTCCCCGCTGGCTGCAACAGGCCAAAGAGCTGCTGCACGCGCGGTTCACCGTAAATCTGACTCTGGCCGATGTGGCGCAAACGGTCGGAGTGCATCCGGTGCATCTGGCACAGACTTTCCACAAAACCTATCACTGCACGGTTGGCGATTATGTGCGCAACCTGCGTATCGAATATGCCTGCCACGAATTGGCGACTTCGACCAAACCGATTGTGGATATTGCGCTGGCGGCAGGATTCTGTGACCAGAGCCATTTCACCAGAACTTTCAAACGCTCCATCGGCGCGGCGCCTTCGCAATATCGCGAATCTTTACGCAGCGTCTGACGCCAAAATCAGCACTAATCGGATTCAACCTGCCTTATGACGGTTCAAGACCGCCTGTCTGAACTTCTGTTCTACTTTCCATTCAAGATGCGAAAGCGCGCCATTCAGGCATAGCGCTCATACTGAGGTGGTCAGCGTTTAATCAAGACACGCTGAAACAACGCAACTTTGTCTGTGCGCGCCCAAGCCCGAGCAGGCGTATACAGGTTTTCAAGGAGAATCATGACAATGAAATGGCAGGGCGTGATGCCCGCAATAACAACTGGTTTCAAGGAAGACTTAAGCATTGACCACGAATTCGTTGCCAGGCACGTCAATTGGTTAGTGGACAACGGATGCACAGGAATCGTGACGCCCGGAAGTTTGGGTGAAGGCAATACGCTGACCTTCGAAGAGCGAAGCTCGCTTTGGGCGACAGTCGTAAAAGCGGTTGGCGACCGAGTGCCGGTGGTCGCGGCAATTTCCGCATTGAGCACCGCCGAAGCCGTCGAACAAGCGAAAACCGCTGCCAACCGAGGCTGCGAAGGGTTGATGGTGTTGCCCCCTTATGTTTACAAAGGTGATTGGCGCGAGATGAAAGCCCACGTTGCGGCTTGTTTTCAGGCGACGAAACTTTCCTGCATGCTCTACAACAATCCGATTGCTTATGGCACAGACTTTCTGCCCGAACAGATTGCCGAACTGGCAAACGAATTCGAGAACTTCCAGTCGGTCAAAGAATCCAGCACTGATGTGCGCCGGGTGACGGCAATCAAAGCTTTGGCTGGCAATCGGCTGGATCTGTTTGTCGGCGTGGATGATGCCATTGTCGAAGCCATTCCGGTGGGGGCAGTCGGTTGGGTTGCTGGCTTGGCCGATGCGTTGCCGAAGGAATCGGTTGATCTGTTCAATTACGCCCGGCAAGGCGAAATGGAAAAAGCGGTCAAACTGTATAACTGGTTTCTGCCCTTGCTTCGGTTGGATACCGTGCCGAAATTTGTCCAATTGATCAAACTGGTGCAAGAAGAAGTTGGAATGGGAAACGCTCGTGTACGCCCGCCGCGCTTAGAGTTAGTTGGCGCAGAGCTTGAACAAACCAAAGCTCTGATTCAAGCGACGCTCCGCAATCGTCCGCCAGTGTTATGAGGCATGATTACTTGGTACCTGCTCAGCGCTGGGACAAAGAGGCTGAGCAGGTACATTATTTTTGCTGCGCTTTTTTCTGGGTGTAAGCAAAAACCCTGTCAGCGGCGGCGAGGGCTGCCGCATCTTTGTGTACCAGGCCGTAATAGGTCAGTGCCAGGATGACTTCGTTGTAATTAACGTTTTTGGGCGTGCCAAAATAGGATTGTTCCTTGCCAACACCCGTCCTTGTGTTCCCAGTAACATCAATCTCACCGTTTTCAAGCACACGCGTAAGCTGCCACGCCACGGCGGCGGGCAGCGCCGCTTCAAATTCCGGAAGAGGCAGATGTAACGCCAGAATCTGGCCGTACAAGATCGAGACAACATTATAGCTGGAATCCCGCCCGCCCTTTTCGATGAACACACCCTCTTTATCACGCAGCGTCAACGCGTGTTTGATCAGTTTTTTGGACGATGCGATCAGGTTATCGTCGTGCAAAGCAAGGCCGCAAAGTCCAAAGGCTTTGGCCGCCAGAATAATTCGGTTTACCGCGTGGCTGCTTGACGCAATGATCGTGTCATAGCCTGCTGAGATATACGCACAGGCTTTGCGGATTTTAGGCTCCAGTTTGACGATTCTCTCGTGAAAATGGGCTTCATAAGGAGACTGCCGAATGATCAGAATTGTGCGGCCAAGTTCCTGTAGAAAGAAATAGGAAGTTTCGACACTGGCGGAAGGCGATTTTGCGCTTGCTCCATTGGGCCGAATGGCAGCCTCAAAGCTGCCATCCTCTTGCTGATGGGCAAACGCTACATCAATGGCTCGCCAAGCGTCGTCGGCCCGCGCCAAATCTCCCAGCACCACGGCAATGGCGACTCCACGGCAGCCGCCCCGCTGCGGCCCTGCTTCAAGCCAGCTTCCATTCAGGCGATTAGTTCCCGTCAGTCCCTGGGCGTCGGGCTTGTCGCCAGCGCTCAGCGCCGCGAGCCTGCCGGCTGGGAACTTGCGCAGAATCTCATATTCAGTCACAGGCTTGGTTTTCGTCTGGCTCGGAACCTGGGAGAGCGCTGGCAGGTTTATTGCCACAAGCAAGCAGAGCAGAATTTTATAGCAGCGCGTTTGCATAATGATCCATCTCGTAAAAGGGTAAACCGATAATAAACAGGTCTTATCAGGGACCCGTAAAGCTGGACACGGAATTGTTATTTTGGAAGTCTAGACGATTATGACTTTTTCGACCATTGAGCAGCGATTTCTGCCGGAGTCAGATCGCTACGCGACGAATGAATTCGCTTTGGATGGCAGATGTCGTCAATGAATCGTCTCAGGTGAAACTTCCCTGAAATCATGTCAGGAGAGGCGTATCGGTATAAATGATCTCTCAATCTGGACAGGGCATTTTCCCCACAATTTTCAGATGGCGCAGTTTCATCCCTCTTCTGATACTGAGCAATGAGTAAATGTGTATGGCGGATGGTGTAACGCTCACTCAGAGGCAAACGCAATGTGGATGCCTCAGAAACTTGCGTCGAACCTCTTCCTCAAGGAGAATCTAGGCGCTCGTCTTTCGGCGCTAACGGACCTGTAGCGCAAGGCTGTAAACCAATCAGACAACTCGGAAATTCACTATGAGAAACTACTTCTTCTGTCTCCTTCTGGCCTTGGCGTTCTCCCCAGTGCTTGCCCAAAATCTCGACCGCTCGCACTCCGGCGCGCCTGTCTCACCAGCCGGACGCGATCAAGCGCTGCCTCGCAGCAGTCCCGAACGACAAGGTGTTTCCTCCTCCGCTCTTCTCGCGTTTGTCGAAGCAGCGGACCAGGAAATTGATGCGATGCACAGCTTCATGCTGGTGAGGCACGGACAAGTCGTCGCCGAAGGCTGGTGGAATCCATACAACGCCCAGACTCCGCACGTCCTTTACTCGTTGAGCAAAAGCTTCACTTCCACCGCTGTCGGACTGGCAATTGCGGAAGGAAAATTCAGTCTGGATGACGAAGTCTTGAAGTTTTTCCCGGAAGATGCCCCGGCGGAACCTTCGTCCAATCTGCGAGCGATGCGTGTGCGCGATTTGTTGCGCATGAACACAGGACATCAGACGGAAGCTCAGCTTTTTCGAGAAGAGCCCGGCAAGGCGCCGGATTCGACGTGGGTCAAAAAGTTTTTCGCGCATCCGGTTCCGTTCAAACCGGGCACGCATTTTCTCTATAACTCCCCGGCCACGTACATGCTTTCGGCGATTGTGCAGAAGACGACTGGCCAGACTGTGCTGGATTATTTGCGGCCAAGGCTGTTCGATCCGCTGGGCTTTGAAAATCCAACCTGGGTAACCAGCCCGCAAGGAATTTCAGCGGGCGCTTATGGATTGATGGTGCGCACGGAAGAGATCGCGCGTTTCGGGCAGTTGTATTTGCAGAAAGGCGCTTGGAAAGGGAAGCAGCTAATTCCCGCAGCTTGGGTTGAGCAGGCAACTGCACTGCAAACTTCGAACGGTTCGTCTCCAAAAAGCGATTGGGATCAAGGGTACGGGTTCCAGTTCTGGCGTTCTCGTCATAACTCTTATCGCGGCGACGGAGCATTCGGGCAATACTGCCTTGTCATCCCGGAGCTTGACGCCGTGGTCGCGATCACCAGCGGAGTGCGCGATATGCAGCGCGTATTGAACCTGGTTTGGGAAAAACTCCTGCCAGCAATGAAGGCAAGCGCGCTTCCAGAAGATGCCGCCGCAGCGGGAAAGCTGAAAGCGAAGCTCGCCAATCTGTCGGTTCGAGTTCCATCTGGCCAAGCCGCTGCGCCGCTGGCTTCAAAAGTGTCGGGCAACTGGTATGAGTTTCCCGAAAACGACCGTGGCATTCGGGCCGTGTCGCTCGATTTCAAATCGGGATCGCCCGTGCTTGTCGTGCGAACATCTGCTGGAGAGACGCGGACTCCAATTGGCCCAGGGAATTGGGTGAAAAACCGTGGCGGTTTTGCTAATGGGCTTGATCAGTTTCTGAGCGTGCCAGCGCAGCCAGTGATTGCCGCCAGTGGTGTCTGGACGGCAGATGACCTCTTCACCGTCAAACTTGTCGCAGCTGAAACGCCGTTTTATTCCACGCTGTCATTCCGTTTCGAGGGCGACCGCCTGCTGCTGGACGCGGAGCATAACGTTGCTTTCGGCGCCACGAAGTTGCCGCAACTGGTTGGGCGGACAAGCTCGGCAAAGTGAGATTGAGTCACTTCGGTTTGGCGCAGCATCTCGTTTTGAGTAAAGGATCGTCAGGCAACTGTGACGAATCGTAATATTGCAGCAGATCGCGTAACGCCAGCGCGTGATACCCGTTTTGTTTGAGGTAGGTCATATATTCGCGAAATGCTTCCGGCGGCGTATTCACCCAGGGATGTTTTTCGTCCGGCACGCCATGAAATTGCAGCACGACGATTTCATCCGGCTTGGCGCTTTGCAAAACTTTTTTGAAATGCTCGAACGTCCAAGCCGGATACGCGTCGCCAGTGGTTGGGATGAACAGCGGATGGTGTTTCTTCACCTGCAATGCCGGCCCAACCTGAATTGCACCGTAAGGCACTTCTGGTTGCATCCCTCGACGCGCCACGGCATAGCCTCGCCGCCGAAGTTGTTCCAGCGCTTCCGGGCCGAACCCATTACCGCACCACGCAAAGCTCACCGGTTTTGGAACGCCGACTTTAGAAAGTTCCTTTTCCACCATCTCCAACTCTGCGCCGAGTTTTTCGCCGGTTTCGGCCTTGCCAAAATCCGAGTGCGTCCAGCTATGGTTGCCGATTTCAAACCCCAAGCGATGAAGCTTGGCGACTTCGTCCCAGGTCAGAAAATACGCTGAATCATCCATCCACTTTTGAGTAATGAAGAATGTCGCACGAAATCCAAGTTGTTTCAGCAGCGGGGCGACAACGGTGAGATGTGTTTTCACCGCATCGTCAAAGGTCAGCACCACCGTTTTAGGCGGAACCGGTTTTCGCTTCGGCGCAGCAGTGAAACGCGCCGCGCCAAGAATGGTCAGGATCAGGAACAGGCATAACAGCGTCTTTTTTCGGCTCATATTTTCTCTTGGACTAAGTTTTCCGGTTACAGCTTCATTTCGTCTTTCCGGAATTGGCTACTTTCAACAGCGCTACCCAATCGTGGTCTTGCGGCGGAGGCGCGATGCGGGCTTCGCCTTGTGCGTTGGCGGTGACAGGCGGGGAAGCGTGGCGTTCGCCAGTCACGGGATCAAAATACGTCACGTCATAACGAGCTGAAGCGCGCAGCGCACGGACTGTGGTGGCACGCGGCACGAGCACGTAAACGACGCGTAGTCGGTCACCGAGTCCACACATTTGTGGCGCGAAGAGAGGATCTTCTTTCGCATCTGCGGGCGATTCAGCCCAACCGACGTTACTTCCCATTGGCGTAAGTTGCGTCCACGGCAAAGATTCAAAGAACTTCTTGCCGTGCGCCATCTGTTGTGAGCCGGGCAAGCGCATGGCCTCGTCCCAGGTGATTACGCCGTACCCGGTCGGCGGGCTTTTTGCCGTGGGCGACGGTCCATGCGGATCGCCTTTGCGGTTCAGTTGCCAGATGCCGTTCGCGCCATAAGTGTGACCGGCTGCGCCGTTTGTCAGGCAAAGCCAGAACATGGCGCGCGTCCATTCGGTCGGCAGTTTATCGCTCAGCATTTCGTACGCGGCTTCGCCGTTGATCACTGGCAATGTCGGCGTTGCGGTGAACGATTCGCGCGCGGCTCGTACTGTCACGGGAACGGCTCCGCGCTGGCCGTGCGGTGTTTGCAGGAAATCAAAGTCGAGCAGGGCGACGTCGTCTGTCACATGTCGCGCGTTGTACTGATTGATGGCTGTGGGGTGAATGGTCAGCGGACGGCGGAACGGATCAGTCGCGCGAATGTGTCGCAGTATGGGAGTCCAGCCCGACACCATCGAGCGGTCATCAGCGGGGAAATTCTTCGCCTGATACCAGGGCAGGTTGGCTTCGCCTGCCGCGCACCACACCATCGGCCAAGCGCCATACCGGGCGATCAAATATCGCCAGTGAGCTTTCATTTTCGCCTCTCCCATCATCGGCAAAAAATAGCCCCACGCGCCGACCAGACAAGGAGTGAAGCCTTCGTCCACCAGCAATCGCAAGCGAGCGTCAGCCGCGTCAAAGTAAGCGGGCCGGATGCTTGCGTAATCCGCCTCCCAAGGGAAACCGGCTTCGTTTGCGCCACGCGCGTCAAACGGGAACATGTCTGGGTAAAGCCCCGCGACGATTTGAATGACATTGAAACCCTTCGCTTTTCGGTCGGTGATGAGCTGCGTGAACTCATCTGGAAAATGAAGCCGATGGCTCAGCCCCATCCACCACGTGTCGCCCAGCCAGAAAAACGGCGTGCCGTCGGCGTACTCAAAATGCCGATGGTCTGCCGCCACGCGCAATGGGCCGTGCTTAAAAAGAGGATTGTTTCCGCGATAAGGCGTCACTTCGACCACACCCGCCACACCGTGCAAACCTGCGTCCTGGGCATCATTGCAGGCGCTTCGCCAGCGATGCGTGCCCGTAACCGCAGAGGCATAGCGCACTTTCCAAGTTGCGCCGCCTGCCCAGAAGGCGGGCACGGTCTTGACCGTTTTGTCAGGCGCGATGAATTGCACGTCAAGTGTCACATCATTAAACGGATCAGCATGCGGACGTTGTGCAGTGAAGGTGATTTCTACCGGAACGTTTGTCTGAGTACGCACAACTTCGGCGGCGAAGGCATTTCCCGAGAGGCAAGAGAAGGCGACAACGAAGATGAACAGGAAGTTTGTATTCATGGCATCTGTATATTTGGGTTTGGGTTTTGATACGCGAAAGTGAAGACGTTTCTGTGTGTGCCGAAAATTCCATCGGGCATTCACAGGCAATCATTATGAGTTGAGAACGATACCCGTGTTTCGCCAAAAGTGCGACACGAAGTCGCTCATCACTTGAAAAAGGTGTAGCGTGCCGTCGGAAGGGGTGAAGCAGAGTTGTAATTGCTGCTAGACTGAGCCTTCACCGCCGTTGCTATTGAGTTCCTCGCTGGCAACTCAACGGTTTTGGGTAGAATAAATTCTTTACGGAGCATCTCTCAATGAAAAAACTGATCCTGTTTTTCCTTTTTGCAGCCACACTTTCGCTTAGTTCTAGCGCATCAGCGAGCAAGCAGAATCCTGAGTTCCAGCGTTGGGAGCAGCAAGCTCGAAACATCACGATTACACGCGATGACTGGGGAATTGCGCACGTCCACGGCAAGACGGATGCCGATGCGGTCTTCGGCGCGATCTATGCTCAAGCTGAAGACGATTTCAATCGGATCGAAACAAATTACCTGAACTCGATGGGACGGCTGGCGGAAGCTGAAGGCGAATCCGCCGTCTGGCGGGATTTGCGCATGAAACTTTTCATTGATCCCGCAGAACTGAAGACACAGTACGAAGCAAGCCCACAGTGGTTGAAAACCTTAATGAACGCCTGGGCCGATGGGCTGAATTTTTACTTGGCGAAACACCCTCAGGTGAAACCGAAGGTGATCAACCGCTTTGAACCTTGGATGGCGCTCTCGTTCACCGAAGGCAGCATCGGCGGCGACATCGAGACGATAGGGCTTGATGGATTGCAGGCTTTCTATGGAAACAGCAAAGTTGCAATGAAGACGAAAGATGACCCGCAGCTTTTCGATCACCCAGAACCGAGCGGGTCGAACGGAATGGCCATCGCGCCGTCAAACACGGTTGCGCGTCATTCTTTGTTACTGATCAATCCACATACCTCTTTCTTCTTCAGGTCAGAATTGCAAATGACGAGCGACGAAGGCTTGAACGCTTACGGCGCCTCAACCTGGGGCCAGTTCTTTATCTATCAGGGTTTCAATGAGCGATGTGGTTGGATGCACACGTCCAGCGCCGTGGATGCCATAGATCGATATCTGGAGACGGTCGTCAAGAAGGGCGATCGTTACTATTACAAATATGGGAATGAAGAACGGCCGGTTACGACGTCCCTCATTCAGGTGCCTTACAAAACTGACAAGGGGATGGCCGAGAAAACTTTTACTGTCTATCGCACCCAGCACGGGCCCGTCATCGCTTCGTCGGACGGCAAATGGGTCAGCATTAGCTTGATGCACGAACCGGTGAAGGCCTTGACGCAATCTTATACACGTACCAAGGCGAAGAATTACGCGGAGTTCAAGCAGGTGATGGAGTTGCACGCCAACTCGTCCAACAATACCATCTACGCCGATGCCGACGGCAACATCGCCTATTTTCACGCAAACTTTATCCCGAAGCGCGATCCGAAATTCGATTGGACAAAGCCAGTCGATGGCAGCGATCCGGCCACTGATTGGAAAGGATTACTACCCGTGGATGAGTCGCCGAACTTACTGAATCCAGCCAGCGGCTGGCTTTATAACGCCAATGACTGGCCATGGCAGGCGGCGGGGACCAGCAGTCCGAAGAAAACCGACTTCCCGGCTTATGTTGATTCGGGCGTTGAGTCTGCACGAGGCCAGCACGCCGTTAGAGTGTTGCAAGGCCAAAAAGGGTTCACGCTCGATTCGCTGATTGCTGCAGCTTACGACAGCTATCTGACCTGGTTTGAAAAGCCAATTCCCGCTCTGATCAAAGCTTGGGACCAGACATCCGCGTCCAGTCCGCTCAAAGCCAAAACCGCCGAGCAAATCGCGTTGCTACGGGCCTGGGATCGACGTTGGTCGGTAACGTCTATTCCAACCTCGCTCGCCGTGTTTTGGGCAGAGGAGGTTCAGCGTAAAATAAAACGCACTGGTCTTGCTGCTGCGGACTATATCGCCAGTGAAGCCACGGCAGAGCAACTCCTCCAATCCCTCACATCTGCATCCGAAAAACTGGCCGCCGACTTTGGAAGCTGGAAAACACCCTGGGGAGAGATCAATCGCTTTCAGCGGCTGACAGATGACATTGTTCACCCGTTCACCGACGCCGGGCCGAGCATTCCGGTGGGCTTCACATCTGCAGTGTGGGGATCGCTCGCTTCGTTCGGCGCCCGCCCGTACAGAGGCTCAAAGAAGATTTACGGCACCAGCGGCAACAGCTTCGTGGCGGTCGTCGAATTCGGCAAAACGGTGCGAGCTAAAGCTGTGACCGCTGGCGGAGAGAGCGGCAATCCTTCGTCGCGCCACTTCAACGATCAAGCAAAACGCTACAGCACAGGTGACCTGCGAGAGGTGTATTTCTACCGCTCACAGCTCAAGGGGCACACTGAGCGGGAGTACCACCCTGGAAACTAAGGTACATCTCGTCTGAGTATCAAAAAACGCAGCCTACAGTCGGACGGCATATTGGGTAGAGACGGGGAAATATGCTTGTGGGGGCCAATCACATAAAAGCCTTCGTTGACACTGATTCAACTTGGAGGATACAGCCACCGCCGACTCTGGCTCGGCTGGCCCCCAACAAGGATTTGCCGTGATAAATGCTGGATCGAGAGCAAAACAGAACCTCAGTAATCTCTGTCGGCGTCTTGTCCCGCGCCAGCAAAAGCAGAATTTGGAGCGCAGGCAATTGACCATCAACAACGTCGTCATTTTCTGGTCTCCACTTTTGTTACGTTCTCGTGATTTCAATTATCGTAACTTCGGGCATAGGCAGTTGGGGGCGGGTTTTTGATTTGTTTGGTCACAACTTCACTACCAGAAAATAACTGCCTGCACCAATGTTTGTTGTTCTGATTTAGCGATTTGGTCAAAGATGCGATTTTAATGAAAAAACTTTTGGTAAAAAATAACATGGCATGTTAGTCTTCGCCTCGTCTTAGTCGTTAACTGCTTTACTAAAATATCGAACGTAATCAGTTTTTTCCCAAAGCCACCCCTGCAGTTCTTCTCGAATTTAATTCCAACGTCTGTAACATTTCGTTTTCGTCGAAATTTTCGGAGCGAATAGGTCGTATGCTCATGGTCGGAGCAGTCTTGATCTTATCCAGAGCAGATACCTACATCGCAAAATAGTTTTCATCACAGGTAACAACGGCAATTCTGACTAGCTGAAGGTAACAAAAATCCCGACAACACTGATAATGATGCCGGGATTTTGCAGTAACCACACCTGCCGCCGAAGCAACAGAATAGGATACGTTTAGCGACATTCATCCTACCTGCAATCGCGGCTGGTTTCAATGCTGAAAGGCTTGAGGCAACAGAGATGCATTCTCTTTGGGCCGCTTCCCAGTCCACAACTGCACCTTGTGCAATCTGCAAGAGAGCTGCGTTAGGCTCTAGTGTATACAGAGTCATCAAGTTGACGATTCTGTTGATTGTCGCACTAGTTCCTATTGCTATCATCGCAACTCAAGCTGCCACCACTAACGATAACAACGGCCTTCCGCTTGCCGGTATCTTCGCGCCTTCCAATGCCAAGACAGAAAGCGGTGGCCTGATTTCGGTTGAGCAATTTATTCCGGCTTCGCGTTGCGTCAGTTGTCATCAGGACACGCATCAAGCTTGGTCCGAGTCGCTCCATCGCAATGCCGCGCGCGAGCCTTTTTACCGCGAAAGCGCAGACATACTACTCAAGACTCGCGGGATTGAATTCACCCGCCACTGCGAATCCTGCCATACGCCCGTAGCCTTATTCTCCGGCGCGTTGAGCAAGGAATCGGGCAAAACCGCTGCGCCGTTTACTGAGTTCGATAACGAAGGCGTGACCTGCACGATCTGTCATTCGATCACCGAAGCGAGGCTTGACGGAACCGGCAGTTACACGATTCGACGACCGGCGTTGCTGGCGCGCGAAGACGGTTCGCCGATTTACGGTGACTTTAGCGATGAGCAAATCCTGGCGGATATCCTCAGTCACAAACGCGCAATGATGCGCCCGTTGTTACGGCAACCGGAATTCTGCGCCACCTGCCACAAAGTAGATGCTCCGCCGACACTCAATCAGTATAAGAACATTCGCGGCTTTTCCGCTTATGACGAATGGCAGCAATCAGGCGCATCGCAAGAGTCGCTATTGCCCTTTTATCCACGTAACGACCGCGCCGACTGCCGCAATTGCCATATGCCCAAAATTGAGAGCGCCAACGACCGCGCAGCCAAACAGGACAAGATCGCTTCGCACCGTTGGCTGGGAGCAAACACCGTCGCGCCGCTCTTTTATGGGCAAATCAGACAAGCCGAACTGACGGAAAAATTCCTGCAAGCCGATGTGCTGGATGTAGACATCTTCGCCATCAAGCGTGAAGTCACTGGCGAATTGATCGCACCACTTGAGCCTGCCTTAGAGAATTGCTTTGCGCCTTTGCCAAATGAAGAAGTGACGGCGGAAGTTGTCATCTCCAACCGCAACGCCGCGCATTCCTTCCCGCCGGAAGTGCGTGATTTGTACGAAGCCTGGGTTGAGTTCGAAGCGATTGATGCCAGCGGCAAGACGATTTACCACAGCGGTTTTCTCAAAGCGGATGGCCTGCTCGATGAAAGCGCGCATGTCTACAAACAAATCATTCTGGATGAACAGGCGCGGCCCATCACGCGCCATCAAATCTGGCTGACTAACATCAAAGCCTACGACAACGCCATTTTGCCTGGCCGCTCAGACATTGCGCGGTTCCGATTTCGTATGCCCGAAAGCCAACACCCCGTGACGTTGCGTGCGCGAGTCAATTACCGAAGGTTCAATCAGGAATACACAGGCTATGTGCTGACACGACAGAAACGGCAACTGACCGTGCCTGTGGTGCGAATGGCGGAAATCGTAAGCACAATAGCGGCACACGATCACCGATCGATGCCCGCCAAACACACCACAGCTAGCCACTCACAAACGGAAATTCCATTGTGGAAACGATGGAACGATTACGGTATCGGTCTGCTGGAACAAGCCCAACATTCGCAAGCCGCCAAGGCTTTCCATCAAGCTGCAACGATCAGTCCTGCCGATTCAAATTTGCCCAATCTGTTAGTCAATCAGGCCATTGCCGAAATGCGAACAGAGAAGTTCAGTCAGGTGCGCGAACAATGGCACAGAGCGGAAAGCTTACTCGATTCCGCCTTGTTACTTGACCCGGCGAATTGGCGCACGCGCTTTTTCAAAAGCCTGGTGCTGCGAGGCAATGGAAAACTCGCCGACGCCGCCAACGAACTTTCACAGATTGCCAGACAATATCCGCGAGATAGGGAAGTCATTCGGAATCTGGGACAAACGTTTTACACCATCGGTCGTGTGACAGAGGCGCGAGAAGTGTTTGAAAGGCTGCTCGCGATTGATCCGACAGATTCCGGCTCCTGGCAATTTCTGTCTTCCATCTATGCCAGTGAGGGGCGAAAAGCTGATGCCGAGCGCGCTCAATCGCTATATCTGCGATGGCGTGATGACCCGCGAGCCTACGACATTGCGTTGCGGTTTTTCGCCGCGCATCCACAGTGGGGAGACGAGCGCGTCAGCGCTCACGTTCATGGTGAACATTCGGCCAACCGTTCGATCGTCACTGGAGTGCAAGCCGCACCGGATCGCTAGACCTGGAAAGAAAGAACGTCATTGATCGCCAGTGGCTGAAAGCAACTGGATTGAATTGTGAAACAGAAACGAGGTGATTTGATGCAAGTCAGAACTTCAAACATTCAGTCAGAGCGCAGCCTCAGGCAGATCAAACTGTTCCTGATGATCGGAATTGCGTTGTTGGTATTTTATTCTCCGCTCAAGGCACAAACGGGAGGCGCGGCATATTATCAATATGATGCCAATGGGCGATTGACCACTGTGCTTTCACCGACTGGCGAAGCCGTGACGTACAATTATGATGCTGCAGGGAATTTCACTTCGATTACGCGCTACGCTGCAAACCAACTTTCCATCCTTGATTTTACTCCGAGTTCCGGCGGGCCAACGACGCCGGTAACGATCTACGGCACCGGGTTCAGCGCAACGCCTTCGGCCAATACGGTCAAATTCAATGGTGTGACCGCAACAGTTTCCGCCGCAACCAATATTCGGCTGGACGTGTTGGTTCCTTCAGGAGCAACGACTGGGCCAATTTCTGTGACCAATACCAATGGCACGCTCAATAGCAGCCGGAATTTCTATGTGTCATCAAGCGTGATCGAATTCAGCAAAACAACGACATTCGGAGCTGATACGGTCTTCACCTTTAATAAAACCGTCAACCGTGCGCCGTTGGTCAATGTCGGAATCATCAACTTTGACGCTGTTGCCGGACAGCGTATCAGCTTATTTATCGACCAAACTGTTTTCTTACCGGGAATCGGCTTGAATAGCGGCTTTTCGCCTTACGCGCAGGTTTCCATCATCTCCCCATCGAGCAGTGTTCTGACCACATTCCCGATTCAGGATTACGTGCAGTACATTAACATCTTCGGTTATCTGGATTCGCTCACGCTCCCGGAATCGGGAACCTATTCAATTCTGATAGACCCCAATGACAACATTTCGACCGGGATCAACCAAACAGGGAACTATGCTTTTGGCGCAACGGCACATTTGTATGACGTCACCGACATCTCGGGGACAATTCCGATAACCGGCCAACCCTTGCCATTGAATTTCAGCGTTCCGGGACAAAATGCGATTCTGACCTTCAATGGATTGAACGGACAGCGTGTCTGCTTGCAGGGAACTCAGGATATTTCCACAGCAATTAGCACAAACGTGAAGCTCTTCGCGCCGGGAGCTTATCCGAACGGCGCCACGCTGGTGCCGACTCAGATAGACACTTTCTTCCTTGATCCAACGACACTCACGGTAAACGGAACCTACACCATCCTGGTTGACCCTCAATTCAACAAAACCCGTGCGTTGACGCTGAATCTGTTCGACGTTCCGCCGGACATTGCCGACACTTTGAGCATCGGAGCCGCCGCCAAAACAGTGGCAATTCCTTCGGTTGGCCAGGTCGCTAATCTGACATTCAGCGTGCCAGCCAGCCAGCAAGTCACGGTTCACATTCGGAGCTTGGCCATCGGGAACTTTGCCGATCCTTCCACGCTGACATTGAGCACACAGGGCGGCACGCAAGTGTTCACGCAAACGATCAATTCCAATTCGGATTATGACATCCCGCGAACGCTGTCAGCAGGGACGTATGTGCTGAAGATTGACCCGCAGAAAGCGGCCACTGGCAGTCTGAATATCAATTTAACGACGCCGTAAGAAGAGAAGCCTGGCTTGAGCGATCTACGCTGTCCGGAACGACAGTTCGGATGATTTTCTGAAATGTGAGGAATGAGGAACGAGCGATGAGGAAACAAACGATGAGCACGATTCAAAAAGCTATGACAATCCGCCGCATCACCCGCCAATTGAAAAATGCGTTGGTCTGGATGCTGATGCTGACAATGGTTTGGAATTCGACTGTCATTCAAGCAGCCGAGACTTCGCCTGGTGATCGCCGTTCCTCGAAGCCGAAAACGAAATCAGCGCCACGTGCCGCCGTCGTGCAAGGGCAAACCATGACCGTCTGGGGGCCACAACAGGTTGTTCGCCAACCAATCAACGCGACATATTACGCTTCCTTTTCATTGCCCAGCGGCGCAATTCCGCCCTACCAAATGACCGTCAGCAATGGCGCTCCGAACGGCACACTGAAAGTCACACAAGCTTGCGTCAAACTCAACGGCGTCAATGTTCTTACACCAACGTGTTATTCCAGCATCAACCCCACGCCGCAAGTGCGCACGGTTTCGCTTCAGGCGACCAATAATGTTGAAGTCAGTTTGATTGGCAGTTCGTTGACGTACATCACCATTACGGTCACGGCCAATCAAGCTTCGTTGGCTGTTTCTCCGTCCAGTGGCAATCAGGGGCAGACGATGGTGGTCAACTTGACCGGCACAGGAACCAACTGGGTGGCCGGGCAAACGACTGCTGCTTTCGGCGGAGAAATCAACACCGATTGGGTAAATGTCACCAGCGCCACCACCGCAACGGCGCAAGTCACGATTTCCACAACGGCGGCATTGGGGCCGCGCAATGTGACAACTACGACGGGAGCAGAAGTCGTCACAGCCGTAGATTCGTATACGGTTAATGCAGTGACTCCGCCTGGAGCAGCTTCTTCAGTAGTTTCCACACTGGCGGGAAGCGCAGGGAATTCAGGCTTTACGGATGGTTCTGGGGCGACAGCGCGGTTTCGCCAACTTGCTGGCGTGACCGCTGCGCCGAATGAAGTCGTGTATGTCGCCGATGCTGGCAATCATGCGATTCGCCGTGTGGACGGGGCAGGTGCGGTAACGACGACGGCAGGCAATGGCTCGCCCGGATATGTAGACGCGCAAGGCTCAGCAGCCCAGTTCAACAATCCGCAAGGTGTCGCTTACGATGCAGTGACCAACTCGATTTATGTGGCCGACACTGGCAACCACATCATTCGTCGCATTGATTCCGGCGGAAACGTGACAACAGTGGCTGGAGATGGCACTGCCGGATTCGCAGATGGACAAGGCGCTGCAGCTCGGTTCAACAATCCCAAAGGAGTCGCTGTTGATAGTCTGGGATATGTTTACGTCGCAGACACCGGCAATCATCGCGTGCGCCGTATCAGCAGCGGCAGCGTCACGACCTTGGCCGGCGATGGAACGGCGGGCACGACCGATGGCAGTCCTGCGCGGTTCAATAACCTGGCGGGTGTTGCCGTGGATGGACAGACAGTTTACGTGTATTTGGCGGACACGGGCAATCATCGCATTCGACGGCTGGATGGCAATGCGCTAACCATCACATTGGCTGGCGCGGATCGCGGCTTCAAAGACGGTCTGGCTTCACAATCGCGGTTTGCTGATCCGACAGGCATTGCTGTGGATGGAGCAGGGCACGTCATTGTGGCCGAAACCACCAACTCGCTAGTGCGTGAAGTTGATCCTGCGCTGGCACTGAGCAGCCAGCCCAATGCCGTTTACACGCTGGCCGGAACCGGCGGGCGAGGTTCGACCGATGGCGCGGGCAACGTCGCACAGTTCAACAAACCTTCCGGCGTCGCAGTTCTTTCTTCCAGTACTGTCATCGTGGCCGATACGGGCAATAACACGTTGCGAAAAATCCTGCTGCCACCTGTCATCGCTTCGCTCACGCCGTCGCAAGGCGCTGTCGGAGCGACCGTCACCATCGCCGGAGATCGCTTTGACGGACGCGGAACAAGTTTCAATACCGTCAAGTTTACGGCGTCCGGCGGTACGGTCAACGCAACTGTCACTTCGGCAACTCGTTCGCAGTTGGTTGTCACTGTTCCCACCGGAGCCATCACAGGCAACGTCACCGTCCAAACTGCCGCAGGCACATCAGCCGGCGTTCCCTTTACCTTGAGCGGCGCACAGCCGCCCGTCATTGCGGATTTCAATCCGAAGAGCGGCCCCATCGGAACGCTGGTCACAATCACCGGATCGAACCTGATGGTTGGCTCAACGACCCCGACAGTTACTTTTGCCGGCCCCAACAGCACGCGATTGAATGGGCCAGTGGCTTTTGCCAGCCTGACCGAAGTTCGCGCCACAGTTCCGGCTAATGCTGTCACTGGAATCATCCAACTCATTACCACAGCGGGCGCTTATACAACATCATTGCCATTCACCATTGCGCCATCTCAAGATTTCGCGCTGACGCTTGCGCCGTCTTCAATGACGGTTGTGCAAGGCTCGACCGCGACTTTTGAAGTGATGGCGACCAGTCCGCAGACGAATTTCACGCAACTGATCAGCCTGACCGCGCCGAGCCTGGCTTCTGGCGCAGTGGCTACATTCAATCCTTCGCAGATCACCGCCGGAGCCAAATCCACACTGACGATTAAACTGTCGCCGGTGATTTCGCCTACCAGTTATTCGTTCACCGTTCAGGGCGTAGCCAAAGTGGACGGCAGCGACCTGACGAAAACCGTCGGCGGATCATTCACGGTCATGGCTTCAGGCAGCACGACTCTGGCAGGTCGAGTGCTTTCAACCGACGCCGTAGCCATTCCGGGCTGCACCGTTTCCGCTCCATCACCTGGCGGTTCGAACGTGACGGCGACCACCGACGCCGCAGGCAATTTCCTGCTGATAGGCTTGCAGGCCGGCCCCGCCCGACCAATCTTCATTCAACCGCCTTCGGGCTCGGTCTATCCTGCAATCAAAGAACCCGCCGACGTCAGTTTCAGTCAATCGAACGTCGTCCCGTACACCTTTTATCTGCCTGCGATTGATCCGCTCAACACGCCGATCAATCCGAATGCTGCGACTGATGTTTTCTCAACTCGTCCCGGTTTGGGCGAACTAAAGATGACCATTCCGCAAGGCATCTCGCTTCGCCAAGTAGACGCTAACAATAATCCCATCGGCAATGTGACCCATGTATCCATCACGCCCGTTCCGATTGATCGCACGCCTGCACCTTTACCCGGCACTGTCGGCACAACTCTGGTTTACACCAGTCAACCGGGTAATTCCTGTGTGTGGGATACGGCCAACAATAGATGTTTCACTGATGATAGTGGCCCTAAAATCCCTGTGGTTTATCCGAATTTGAGCGGGGCGGATCCGGGGACACGTGTGCCATTGTGGGCTTTCAATCACAACACTGTGCAATGGTATCAATATGGAATGGGCACAGTAAGTAATGATGGGCGAAAGATTGTGCCAGATTCTGGGGTAGGCTTGCGCGATTTTTCCTGGCATTTTCCGGCTTTGGAAGGCGGACCGGAATGGGGGATAGATTGCCTCAATGCCTTCATGCTTCCTGTAAATCTTGCTTCAGGCGCAAAAAATGAATTTGCGAATGACGTTTCTTTTGGCGGCTCTCGCGGCGGAATAGTTCTCAATAGAATTTATTCACACGACCTGGCTGGTCAGGGTTCCATACAGGCATTTGGGCGTTGGACGCATAATTTTGATTTCCGAGTTAGCGGTGCATTTATGTCTCCAACCGGCGAAGCTGGGCGACTGAAATTACCGGGGCAAGCGAGGGGCTTATTATTCAATCTGGATCGTACGGAAGCTGATGGCGTCAGAGTGTTCAAGACTACAGCCGCCCCTGGCCAACTAGGCGATGAATTGCGGCGGCTGACAAATGGAACATTCGAGTATCGAAATGCCCACAATAACAGAATGTTCTTTGATGCCGCAGGACGGATGACATCGGTAACAACAGCAACTGGAAACACAACCAGCCTCACTTACACCGGAAACAATCTTACGCGCATTACAGATTCGGTGGGGCGTTATGTCAGCCTAGCTTATGACGCGAACAATCGCGTGCAGACTGTTACAGATCCTTTAGGGCGTGTTACCAGTTATTCATACAATGGAGATGGTTTTTTACTCAATGTAACCGATCCTCAGAACAATGTTGTTGCTTATGCTTACGCTGGTGGCCGCTTATCCTCCATTACCGACCCGCGCGGCAATGTGGTGAAGCAAATTACCTATTACGGCACTTTTGATGGGCTAAACAACAATAGGGTGAAGTCGCAGAAACTTGCTGATGGCGGAGAATATAATTTCAGCTACACATACGCAGGTCTGTCAGTGACTGGCGCACGTGTTATAGATCCGCTTGGCCGAGCTAGGGAATGGCGCTTCAATGGCCTCGGGTTTACGACCGAAATGACCGATAGTTCAGGCTTGGTTACAGGGATTGATCGTTCTTTAGGGAATAATACCGTCAAATCCATTGTTGGCTCTTGCGGCTGTGCGGAACTGACCATGCAGTACAACGGGCTGGGAATGATTACCTCCGGCACTGACCAGCTTGGCCAAAGCTGGCAGATGGAATACCACCCAACCTTGAACCGCGTTAGCCGAACTGTTGATGAGTTGGGCAGAGAAACTCTCTTCACCTACGACGCTTCCGGCAATGTCATTTCCATTCGAAATGCACTCTTCCAGACCACAAGTTTCACTTATGACGCCTTTGGGCAGTTGACTGGCGTTACCGATCCGCTTGGTCATACACAACAAGCTGAATATGACATTTACGGAAACGCGACTGCAGTAGTTGATGCGCTTGGCAATCGAACTACGCTGGCTTATGACTTGATTGGTCGTATAACCTCAGTTACCGATCCGCTCGGTCGGCAAGTCAGTTTCACCTATGACAATACCAATCGCCTACTGACCATCACGAATGCTGCCGGAGCAACGACAACTTTCACTTACGACGGCAACGGAAATCGTACAAAGGTCAAAGATCATCTTAACCGCGAATGGACAGCCACTTACGATGTGATGAACCGCCCAGTGATGTTGGCCGACCCATTGGGTAGGACGGTCAGGCTGGAATACAACCGCGCGGGGGAAATCACAAAGATGATCTCGCCGTCGGGTCGAGTCGTTCGTTACGAATATGACTTTCGTGGCCAGATGGTGAAGATGACTGATCCGCTAAGCGGCGAAGTTCGCTACACCTATGATTATCGAAAGAATCTCATCGCCCTCACTGACCAGCGCGGCAAAACTACAACCTACACGTACGACATTCTGAACCGTCAAACTTCAAAGCGCGATCCGCTGGGGCGACTGACTAGCCTGACTTACGACGCGGCGGATAACGTCCGCACCATTACCGACAAGCTGGGGCGACAGACGACGATCAATTATGATGTTCTCAATCGCCCAACTTCCGTTGCACTTGCCGATGCAACCGTCACGATCAATTACGACGCCGCTGGACGGCCAACTGGTGTCACCGATACGCAAGGCGGCAACATTACCTGGACGTATGACAATGCTGACCGGTTGCTGTCTGAAACCACACCCGCCGGAACAGTCAGTTACGCTTACAACATTGCCAGTCAGATCACTTCAATGACGGCGGCAGATCGCGCGCCAGTCAATTACGGCTACGATTCTGCCGGGCGCTTGCAGACCATTACGCAGAGCAGTCAAACCTTCACTTTCAACTACGACATTCTTTCACGACGCACCAGTCTGCAACGTCCGAATGGCGTCACCACCAGTTACAACTACGATCAGGTAGACCGGCTGTCGCGGCTGACACACACCAATGGCACTGGTACGCTGGAAGATTTTCTGTATACCTACAGTGTTGACGACGAAATCACGAAGATCAGTTCGCTGGCTTCCGCTACCCAGGCAACACAGAGCAAGACGTTCACCGCAGCCGATCCGGCCAACCGTATCGCGCAAATCAGCGCGGCGAGCTTCAGCTTTGATCAGGAAGGGCAGATCACGTCCAAAACCGATGCTTCGGGTGTCACCAATTATCAATGGGATGCGCGCGGCAGACTGAAGCAAGTCGCCTTGCCGAGCGGGCAGGCAGTCAGCTACGGGTACGATGCGCTGGGGCGCCGCTCAAGCCGCACCGCCAATGGCGTCACGGCCAGCTTTTTGTACGATGGTGCGGACGTCGCTGTTGACCGCGAAAACGGTGTCAGCAAAGTTGAGTACCTGAATGGTGCTGGCATAGACGAAAAGCTGCGACAGACGGATATCGGCATTGCCAGTTATTACTTCTTGCAAGATCATCTGGGCAGCACAACGGCGTTGACCAACAGCAGCGGCGGTTTGATAGGGCAGCCGTTCCAGTACGAAGCCTTCGGGGCGAGCGCCGCCAGTTCTTTGACACGATATGGATACACGGGGCGCGAACTGGATTCGCTGACCGGGCTGATGCATTACCGCTCTCGATGGTACGACCCACAGCAAGGCCGCTTTATGAGCGAAGACCCGATTGGGTTTGAAGGCGGACTGAACCTATACGGATACGTCGGTAATAACCCGATGATGTACACCGATCCGAGCGGGCAAATCGCGTTTATTCCCTTTTTAATTGCCGGAGGGGTAAGTGTTCTTATAGGAGCCAGTATAGCGACTATATTTGGACAGTGTTACGGATGGAAGGATGTTGGAGTAGATTTTCTTCTTGGCGTTGCGGGAGAAGGAATCTTCCGTGGTGTCTATCGTTTGTTTAAAGCTTTTGGCTGGAACGATCTTATAAAACAAGCTTTGGGGCCGATGATGCGGCAGATGATGCGAGGAATTGAGAAAGTTGGCGAAAGGTTCGGCCCGAAAATTGCTCATCAATCAACGAAGCGAGGTTTTACAGATTTAATAGAAAGCAATGCTTCAAGAAGGTTGCAAGAACTGGAAGCTAGCAATCCCAATGCACATTTTCACTCTCGTCATGGTGCAGACACGACATTGGATCAACAACTTACACGATCCCAAACAGGCGTTACGCCTGATGGCGTTGCTCTTA
>DAOMFR010000030.1:52983-55657 GCA_035429885.1 Blastocatellia bacterium | reverse complement strand
CGACGGCGCTAGCCTCGACGGCGCTAGCCTCGACGGCGCTAGCTTCGACGGCGCTCGCCTCCACGGCGCTCGCCTCGACGGCGCTCGCCTCGACCGCGCTCGCCTCGACCGCGCTTTCGGCCTGACGTGGGAGCAGATTGACAGAGCGTTCATTGACCAAAGGACGAGCTTGCCGGAAGAGTTTGAGGAATTGAGAAAGCAAAAGCTGGAGCGTCAGCAAGGCGATTCCGAAAATGATTTCATCGAGTTGGAAGAAGACTCCGAAGCTGATCAGGAAGACACGGACGCTGAACCGAATGAATGACAACGCGTGGCGATCGCGTTGAGCTTTCGTTCTGTCCAGTTTTTGCCGGAGCTACAGGGTAGCTGCAACTGCAAACACGCAAAATTCCTAACGGCGTTTTCGACAAAGCCGTTGCTTGACGATTTGCGCGAGCGGCACGTACACTCCGGTTCTACTACCTAACAATTCAAAACACTCGCACGAGGAGCCGCGCCGTCAAATAAGCTGCACCTTGCGCCCTTTCCTTCGTGCCGAAACTTCATCAAGTCAGGAAAAACTCGAAATGTCACACAACCTTTTCAACACTCATCAATCGTTTGATTTAGGAAACGGAAAGCTGGGCAAGTTTTATTCGTTGCCGGAACTGGAAAAGCAGGGCGTCGGGCCGATCTCGAAATTGCCGATCAGCATTCGCATCGTGCTGGAATCGGTGCTGCGCAATTGCGACGGCAAGAAGGTCAAGGAAGACGACATTCGCGCCTTGGCCAATTGGCAAGCCAAAGCCGAACGCACGGCGGAAATTCCCTTCGTCGTCGCCCGCATTGTCTTGCAGGATTTCACGGGCGTGCCGCTGTTAGTGGATTTGGCGGCAATGCGTTCGACCGTCGCCAAGCTCGGCAAAAATCCGAAGCTGATTGAACCGCTGGTTCCGGTGGATCTGGTGGTTGACCATTCGGTTCAGGTTGACGTGGCCGGAAGCTCCGACGCGTTGCAGAAAAATATGGCGATTGAATTTGAACGCAACCGCCAACGCTACGAATTTTTGAAATGGGGCATGCAAGCATTCGACACATTCAAAGTCGTTCCGCCCGGCATAGGCATCGTTCACCAAGTCAATCTGGAATATCTGGCCAAAGGCGTGCTCGACAAAGACGGCGTTTATTACCCTGACACACTGGTCGGAACCGATTCGCACACGACAATGATCAACGGTTTGGGCGTAGTGGCCTGGGGCGTGGGCGGCATCGAAGCCGAAGCCGGAATGTTGGGCCAGCCCGTGTACTTCCTGACGCCGGATGTTGTCGGCGTGCATCTGCACGGCAAATTGAACGAAGGCGTGACCGCCACCGATCTGGTTTTGCATTGCACCGAAATGCTCCGCAAAGCCAAAGTCGTCGGCAAGTTCGTCGAATACTTTGGCGAAGGCGCGGCCAGCTTGTCGCTGACCGACCGAGCGACGATTGCCAACATGGCTCCGGAATACGGCGCGACGATGGGCTTTTTCGGTGTGGACGAAGAAACCTGCAATTACCTGAAAGCGACGGGCCGCACCGACGATCAGGTCAACGCCTTCCGCAATTACTTCCAAGCGCAAGGAATGTTCGGCATTCCCAAAGCGGGCGAAATCGAATACAGCCAGACTTTGGAACTCGACCTTTCAACGATCACGCCAAACGTGGCCGGACCGAAGCGTCCGCAAGATCGGATCGAACTTTCCAAGCTGAAAGACAAATTCCTGGAGCTGTACGAAAAACCCGTCGCTGAAAGCGGCTACGCCAAATCCGCTGCGGACTTCGGCAAGCGTCATTCGACCACGACCAGCGCAGGCAAAGACGTTGATATGGGTCACGGAGACGTGTTGATCGCGGCGATTACGTCCTGCACCAACACTTCGAATCCAAGCGTGATGTTGGCCGCTGGCATTTTGGCGAAGAAGGCTGTCGAAAAAGGATTGAAAGCCAACCCGCGCGTCAAAACTTCCCTGGGGCCGGGTTCGCGCGTGGTTTCGGATTATCTGGCGAAGACCGGCCTGCAACCTTATCTGGATCAACTCGGCTTCAATGTTGTGGGTTACGGCTGCACGACCTGCATCGGAAACTCCGGGCCGCTGGATGCCAAGATTGAAGAAGTCGTGACCGGCAATGATTTGATTGCGGCTTCTGTGCTGTCCGGCAATCGCAACTTTGAAGCTCGCGTGCATCAGAACATCAAAGCCAACTTCCTGATGTCGCCTCCGCTGGTGGTGGCGTTTGCGCTGGCTGGCCGAGTGGACATCAATCTGGCGACTGATCCAATTGGCAAAGGCACTGACGGCGATGTTTACCTGAAAGACATTTGGCCAAGCTCTGCCGAAGTCGGCGCGGTGTTGAACGCGGCAATGGACGCCGCAACGTATCGTCGTTTGTATTCGGACTTCACGTCAGAAAATCCGCTGTGGAATGAAATCCCGGCCAGCGTCGGCGACGTGTACGAATGGGATGAAAGCTCGACTTACATTCAACAACCGCCGTTCTTTGAAAACTTCGGAATGGAAGCCGGAACGATCACCAACATCATTGGCGCACGTCCATTGGGAATCTTTGGCGATTCGGTGACAACCGATCACATTTCGCCCGCCGGTTCGATCAAGGCTTCATCACCCGCCGGAAAGTACTTGCTGGAAAACGGAGT
>DAOMFR010000030.1:43066-52883 GCA_035429885.1 Blastocatellia bacterium | reverse complement strand
CCGGTTCGATCAAGGCTTCATCACCCGCCGGAAAGTACTTGCTGGAAAACGGAGTTTCGCAAGCGGACTTCAACAGCTACGGTTCGCGTCGCGGCAATGACAGAGTGATGACGCGCGGCACATTCGCCAACGTCCGCATCAAAAATCTGATGGTTCCCGGAACCGAAGGCGGCGTAACGAAATTTGGCGACGAACAGATGAGCATTTACGACGCCTCGATCAAGCATCAAGCGGCGGGAACTCCGCTGATCGTCATTGCTGGTCAGGAATACGGCACGGGCAGTTCACGCGATTGGGCAGCGAAAGGCACGCGCTTGCTGGGCGTCAAAGCCGTCGTCGCGCAAAGCTTCGAGCGCATTCATCGCAGCAATCTGATCGGCATGGGTGTGTTGGCGCTTCAGTTCAAAGACGGCGTCAATGCTCAGACGTTGGGACTGGATGGAACGGAAACTTTCGATGTTGTTGGTCTGGACGGCGAAGTGAAACCGCAACAGGATGTCACGCTGGTTATTCACCGCGCCAACGGATCGAAAGAAGAAATTTCTGTCCGCCTGAGAATTGATACGCCAATTGAAATTGATTACTACCAGCACGGCGGCATTTTGCCGTATGTGTTACGGCAATTGATTTCCCAAGGCTAAGTTCCGGCTTTAGTTTACGTTTTTTACAAAACGCGAAAGTTGATGACAACTTTCGCGTTTTTTTGTTTGTAACGATAATTATGGCAATTTCCCCGGCGCAGCATTCACGATTATTGAAGCTATTCAAAAAATAGGCTCAGCCAATTTGAAGCCCCCACCTAAAAACATTTTCTTCGACATTTTTCCCTGCTTCACAGAACTTGAGTTTCTCGAACGCCGTTATGCAAGCCACGAAGATAACTGAGAGGAAACCTTTTGAGTTGTTGAAGGCTTCCATCTCTTCAAACTAAAGGCACATTGGAGAAGGAGAAAAATATGTTTAAGAATGTTGTTCGCATTTTGACTTTGTCGGCTGTCGCGTTAGGGGGCTTGGTGATTTCGGCTTCTGCACAAAATCCTGCAACGACTCAAAAGACTCAAGTCGGATTCGATTTTTACGTTGGCGAAAAATTGATGCCAGCCGGAGAGTACGTGATCAGGACGATTAGTCACAACACCGCCCACGGAGTGGTCATGATCGAACAGACAAACGGTAGCGCCAAAATTGCCGCGCATACCTTTCCTGTTCAAAACCAGGAAAAGCTGAAGGCGGGTTCCATGCAATTCAAAAAGTATGGTGACAAACATTATCTGTCGTCATTCCAATTGAGCAACGAAAGTTATATGCATCAGATTTTGAAAAACACTGAAGCCCGCATCACCAAACGCGAAACAGCAAAGAAAATCGCTAAAGTGGGCAACGCGAAAACAACCACAGCGTCTTCCGCTGAATAGCAATTCGCTTCGGTAATCAGGCCCTATAACTATCACAGCGGGCGAGAATCGGTTTTACGAAACGGATTCTCGCCCGCTGTGACTTTTTACTCGAACGACAATGCGTGTTGGCTTGACCCAATGAACATGGCTCCAATAAGCTCCGCCAAATGAATTACAACGAACATTCGAATCTGCACGTGGCGTTGATCGAACCGGAAATTCCACCGAACACCGGCAACATCGCACGATTGTGCGGAGCGACATTCACAACGTTGCACCTGGTTGGCAAGCTGGGGTTTCGCACGGACGAAGCCGCCGTTCGTAGAGCAGGATTGGATTATTGGGATGACGTGGAAATTCGTTACCACCGCAACATCGAAGCGCTTTATGAAGCCTTGCCCGCTTGTCGGTTTCTATACTTTTCCACCAAAGCCGAGCGGCTTTATACCGACTGGCAATATATGCCGAATGATTGCTTGGTGTTTGGCAGGGAAACGCGCGGCTTGCCGGAAGAGCTATTGCACGCAAACTGGGATCGTTGCCTGAAAGTTCCAATGCCGAACCCTGCGATTCGTTCACTGAATCTGGCAACTTCAGTTGGGATCGTTTTGTACGAAGCCATCCGACAGCAACCCAAATGAAGCTTGAGTTACGCGAGTTTTAAGGTCGGCAGAAATTTTGGCGGCTTACGAACTTGGGTCGACTGTTCAAAGGCAAATGCAATTTTCAGCAAAGCCGGTTCGCTCCAGGCGCGACCAAAAAAGGAAATGCCCACGGGTAATTCCCGAATGAATCCGGCGGGAAGTGTGATGTGCGGATAACCTGCCACTGCTGGCAAAGTCGTGGCGCTGCCCAGGTATTTTTCGCCATTGACTTGATCGATTGATCCAGCCGGACTGGTGGTTGGCGCGACAATCGCGTCAAGCTTGTGCTTATCCATTACGGCATCAATGCCTTCGGTTCGCGTCAAACGATGATTCTTTTCCAGCGCCTGCAAATAAGCCTTGTCTGTCAGCGGGCCTTTCTTTTCTGCTTTCAAAAATATTTCCTGCCCATAGGTTTGCATTTCACGATCACGATTGCGCTCGTTGAACTCAATCAAATCCTTCAATGTTTTTGAGCGGAACTTCTCGCTCAAGCCTGCCAGATAAGCATTCAAATCCGCTTTGAACTCATAAAGCAATACTTCCAACTCCGATCCTTCGACTGGTGCCGTGCTAAAAAATTCCGGCAGATCAATCAATTCGGCACCGGACTTTTTGATAACGTCCAAAGCTTCTTCCATCAAACGATCCACACCCGAATGCGAGCCGAATTGTTTACGGGCAATACCGATGCGAGCGCCTTTCAGCCCATTCGGATCGAGAAACTTTGTGTAATCCATAAACGAATGCCCTTGGCTGGTAGCGGTCGCAGGATCACGTGAATCTACGCCAACCAGCGCGCCGAGCAGAATGGCGGCATCCGTTACCGTACGGCACATTGGCCCGGCAGTATCCTGGCTGTGAGCAATGGGAATGATTCCGGCGCGACTGACTAACCCGACCGTGGGCTTGATCCCGACTAATCCGCAATGCGAAGCCGGTGACGTGATTGAACCATCAGTCTCAGTTCCTATCGAAAGCGCGCACAAATTCGCAGCCGTCGCCGCGCCACTGCCTGAGCTTGACCCAGAAGGGCTGCGGTCAAGCACGTAAGGATTGCGGCATTGCCCTCCCCGGGCACTCCAACCGCTGGAAGAAAGGTCTCCGCGAAAATTCGCCCATTCGCTCAGATTTGCTTTGCCCAGGAGGATTGCGCCAGCTTCGCGCAAGCGTTTGGCGATGAAAGAATCTTGCAACGCAATGGAACCTTCGAGCGCCAATGAACCGGCGGTCGTGGTCATTCGATCATGTGTGTCTATGTTGTCTTTTAAGAGGATTGGAACGCCGTGCAACTGGCTGCGAGGGCCGCGCGATTTCCGCTCAGCATCAAGCTCATCGGCAATGTTTAGAGCATCAGGATTGGTTTCAATCACTGCCCGCAATTCAGGACCGGAATGATTCGTCGCCTCAATCCGATTCAAATACAATTCCGTGATTGACCGCGCCGTGTATTTGCCGGATGTCATTCCTTCCTGCAACAAGGCTACGGTCGCCTCATCCAACTCAAATGAAGCAACATTCTTTCCATCGAGCTTGACTGAATCTTTGCCCGTGGAAGTGTTTTGACCACACCCTGATCCGAAAATTGAAACGGCAGCGCCAAGCGCCGCCGTTTTCGTAAAGTCTCTTCTATTCATGGTTTTTTATTCGTACCGCAGTGCTTCAATCGGGTCGAGCCCTGCAGCTTTGCGCGCCGGAAAGAATCCGAAGATGATGCCGATCGCGGCTGAAAATATCACTGAGCCGAAAATCGCCGTTGGGGAAATCAGCGTTGGCCATCCCAACATTTTCGGAATCAATACCGAAATCGAAATGCCGAGAGCAATTCCAATTGCACCGCCAGCCAGGCTCAACACGATGGATTCAATCAGAAACTGAGTTTGAACAATAGACGAACGTGCTCCGATAGCCATGCGAATTCCAATTTCGCGAGTGCGTTCCGTGACGGAAACCAACATGATGTTCATGATTCCAATGCCTCCAACAAGCAGCGAAACTCCTGCAATGCTGCCCAGTAGCATTGTCATAATTCGATTGGTTTCATCTGCAGCATCGGCAACATCCGTCATGTTGCGAACTGAAAAATCGTTTTCCTGATTCGGCGCAAGCTTATGACGCTGGCGAAGCAGATCACCAATTTGCTGTTCGGCAAGTTTGGTGGCTTCGGGCGAAATGGCCGAAACGTTGGCAAACTGGATGTATGTGATGGCCAGCAGTTTTTTCTGCACAGTCGTGTATGGAGCCATCACCAGATCGTCTTGATCGCGCCCCTGTTGATCCTGTCCGCGCTTGGCCAATACTCCAACTACACGAAACGGCAATTCGCGAACGCGAATCATTTGGCCGACCGGATCAATTCCGGGAAATAGCGTATCAGCAATCGTTTGACCGATGACAGCAACACGAGCAGCAGTACGAACGTCCGCTTCCGTGAAAAAGACTCCGCTCTGCATCTTCCATTTGCGGATATCCAGATATTGTTCGCTGCAACCTTGAATTTGCGTGTTCCAGTTCTGGTTGCCAAAGACGATTTGAGCACGCGACATTACTGACGGACTGGCCATTCCAACGCTAGGCACTTCACGCTTAATGGCTTCGATATCATCAACGGTCAGCGTATTCGTTCCGCCCTGATCCGTACCGCTGCGAACGCCGCCTGTGTTTTGAGTTCCCGCGCGAACGAACAGCAGGTTTGTGCCGACGCTGGCAATCTGTTCCTGAACGGAAGCCTGCGCGCCTTGTCCAATACTAACCATCGCGATCACGGAAGCGACGCCGATGATCACTCCCAACATAGTCAACGCGGAGCGCATCTTATTGCGGGCCAACGCACGAAAAGCGACACGAAAAATCACCAAAAAGTTCATACCTTACTCCTCGTCATCCTCAGCGTCAGTTGTCTGGGGTAACAGCTTCAATTCTTCAGCGGCATCCCGCGGCTCATCAATTTTGTAATCGCGTTTGATTTTGCCATCACGGAAAACCACAACGCGGCCGGTGTATTCGGCAATATCTTGTTCGTGCGTTACCAGCACGATCGTGATGCCTTTTTCCCGATTTAGCCGCTGAAAGATTTCCATGACTTCAATCGAAGTCCGCGTATCCAAATTGCCCGTCGGCTCATCTGCCAAAATCAAAGTTGGCTGATTGACCAGGGAGCGCGCGATGGCGACGCGTTGCTGCTGTCCGCCAGAAAGCTGGTTTGGATGATTGTATTCGCGTCCGGCCAAGCCTACGGCAACCAGTGCATCGTGGGCGCGTTTGTGCCGTACGTCGGTGGGAACGTTGGCATATAACATCGGCAATTCAACGTTTTCCAGAGCCGACGTGCGAGAAAGCAAGTTGAACCCCTGAAACACAAATCCGATCTTGAGATTGCGGATGTCGGCTCGCTGGTCTTTGGAAAGCTGCGAAACATCCTGCCCATCCAAGATGTATTTGCCGCGCGTGGGGCGATCTAAACATCCGACGATGTTCATCATTGTGGACTTACCAGAACCGGACGTTCCCATAATTGCCACAAATTCCCCTTCGCGAATGGTCAGGGAAACGCCGCGCAAAGCATGAACTTCGACATCTCCTGTTTTGTAAACCTTATGTAGATGATCAATTTCTATGACCGGGCGAGCGGCGCTTTCCGGACTCTGCGTCTTCGGGTCTGCTCCAATCGTATTCGTTTTTTCAGTCACTGTTGCCAATTGCATTTCTTGTCTTCAAGTTTCTGTCTTTAAGAGACTCTCGAAAACATAAGCGGCAGACCATAAAGCTGGCCGACCGCTTAGGTTTTCTCAATTCGTGAGCCGGGTGAAATGGCTACCTGCGACCGCCGCCAGCTCCGCCGGGGCCTCCGCCGCCAGGTCCGCCACCAAACGGTGCGCCGCCAAATCCAGGAGCACGCGTGCCGCTTGTCGTAGCGCCATTGCCGGAAATTTTCTGACCGACAATGATGGTTTCACCTTCTTGCAAGCCACCATCAACTACTTCTGTTGCAGTGCCGTCGGTGATTCCCAGCTTGACTCTGCGTGGTTGCGGTTTGTTATCTGCTCCCAGCACCCAAACCAGCCGCCACTGCCCTTCGGCTGGCGCGCCAGACCCACCGCCACGACGACCGCCGCCATCAGCAGCTTGTCCAGGCTGGCCACCAACGGCTTGCTGCCCTTGTTGACCTTGTCCTTGCTGTCCCTGTTGCCCCTGACCTTGTTGGCCGCGACGATCCTGTCCGCCACCGCCGCCTTGCCCCGCTTGTGCTCCCTGACGACCTTCCGGCGAGGGAGTCGCCTGTTGTTCTCCACCCTGACCGCCGCGCAGCCCTCTCATAATTTCTCGAATCTTTTCAGGGGTCATATCCTTCGGTGAGAAGCGAAGCGCCGCGTTTGGAACCTTGAGCACTGCTTTGCGCTCCGCCACCGCGAACGTCAGATTGGCAGTCATCCCCGGCAGCAGTTTTTGATCCGGGTTTTGCACATTGAGGACGACGTTATAAGTAACGACATTCTGCACGTTCTGCGGACTCAGTCGAATTTCCTTGATCGAACCTTCAAACCGTCGTCCGGTATAAGCATCCACAGTAAATGTGACTTTGTTATCCTGGTTGATTGCGCCAATGTCAGCCTGATCAATGTTCGCAATGACCTGCATCTGCGTCAGGTCGTTGGCAATCGAAAAAAGGACCGGAGCCGAAAGACTGGCGGCAACTGTTTGGCCAACATCCACATTGCGAGAAACAACAACGCCGTCAATCGGCGAAGTAATGGTCGTATGGCTCAGATTCACTTCGGCCAGTTTCAGACTTGCTTCGGCCTGTTTCACCTGGGCTTGAGTTTGTTTGACCTGAGCTTCGGCTTGAGCAATCCCTGCGGTAGCCGAAGAGTGCTCACTGGAGCGAGCTTGCTCCAATTGCGCAGCCGCTTGTTTGTAGCGAGCCTCCGCCGCATTGTAGGTTGTGCGCGCAGATTCCAAATCGCGATCCGCCACGATTCCGGCGTCCGCCAACGCTTTCTGGCGTTTCAACAGACTCGCGGCGTCATCAAGCTGAGCTTTGAGCGCAGCAAGATTGGCGCTCGCGCTTGAGACCCCTGATTGGAGATTTTGAACGCTGGACTTGGCTGCCAACAACTTGGCTTGCGCATCGGCGGCGCTCGCTCGAGCTTGTTCCACATTGGCGCGGGAGGACGCGACCTGAGCCTGCAAAATCGAAGGGTCAAGCTGCGCGACAACCTGGCCTTTACGCACTTTCGTGTTGAAATCCGCAGCTAGCGTTTGGATGGTTCCAGACACCTGACTGCCAACTTGCACCGTGGTCACTGCTTGCAGCGTGCCTGTGGCAAAAACGCTGTTGCGAAGGTCGCCGCGTTCGATTTTGGCCGTCAGATACTCTTCGGCACCGGCTTCTTTCTTACTCCAATAAAACCAGCCAGCGGTTCCCAACACCGCCAGAGAAACAATGGTTATGAGAATTTGCTTTCCAGAAAATTTTAGTTTCATTTTGACTCCCTCACAGAGAAAGACTTGGATTCGCTCTAACCGGTTACGAGGAGTTTTCAGTTCTTTCTCAACTCAGCCAACGATCCAGGTTTTCCGCCACAAATTGATCGTCACTTAACTGGGGATAATCGGCGCAAACACGGTCAATCTCTTCCAATTGCCCCGAAGATAAATCTTCTTGCGGATCAAGGCACCAGCGGCCCAGCATCAGACCCTGTCGCCGTAATATTTCATGCAGTCCGGCAATACAGCCTGCAAAGCTGTTTTTCACATCAAATAGCGCCGCATTGGCATCCGTGATTTCCGCCGAACGAGCCAGCAAATCAACCGCGCCGGTTCCGCTCTGAAACTTGCAAACCTTCACCTCGTTCAACAATTCAACGGCCTTTCGCGTCCAAACCGCCCAATGCCCAAGCAAACCGCCGGAAAAATGAAGCTTGGCATCATTGGCCAGCCGAAAATCGGTTAACAGATCGGCAACAATGTTGTCATCGTTGCCTGTGTAAAGCGCGATTTCGGATTGTCGCTTGCTGTCGGCTAGAGCGCGAATCACGTCCAGAGTTTGATACCGATTGAACGGCGCAATTTTCACTGCTACGACATTTTCGATTTCAAAGAACGCTCGCCAGAATCCGTAATCCAGCAAGCGCCCGCCAACTGCCGGTTGCAGATAAAAGCCGAACAGTGGAATTGTTTTGGCGACCTGGCGGCAATGAGCAATCAACTGATCGGTTGTCGCTTCGCGCAAAGCCGCCAGGCTCAACAAACCAATGTCGTAACCAATTTCGCGAGCAAACTCAGCTTCATTGATAGCCTGTTCAGTAGCTCCACAGATGCCTGCGATTTTGAGGATTTGCCGCCCGCTGATCTGCTCCCATTCGCCTGAGGTTTCCATTGCCAGTTTCAGCACCGGCTGAAACAAGCCGATCTTCGGATCACGAATGGCAAACTGCGTCGTGTGAACTCCGACAGCAATGGCTCCTGCACCTGCATCGCAATAATATCGAGTCAACGCTCGTTGGCGGCGCTCATCCAGCTTGCGGCTTTCCGTCAGCGCCAGCGGATGCGCCGGAATAACAATTCCTTCCAGCAATAGACTTCTGATTTCCAAATCAGGTTTTATGGACATTCGTTCAAAATTTCCCGTCTGCAACCTCAAACTTGGTCGGCTTGTTTAAGCTTTTGCCTCCGATTTCTACCCAATGAGCAACCAAAGTCATCAATTCTTCCAGGGGCATTTCCGGCTCACCCAGCAACTGATGGCAAAGTGCAGCGTTGTTGAGCAACGCCGAACCGGAAGCTTCGCCTTTGAAAATCGCTTCGCGCTGGAATTGTCGCGCAAAGAATTCCGCCGTATCGCGGACAGAAACAATTTCGCCGCCGGTCACGTTCAAAACTCTTGGAGGCGATTCGCAAAGCTCTAAACTTCGCAGCGCATACGAGTTGGCGTCGCCTTGCCAAATGACGTTGAAATGCGAAACGGTCAGGTCAACCGGCTGGCCGCTAAACAACTTCCGAGCAATGTCAACCAGCACGCCGTAGCGCAAATCTACCGCGTAATTCAGCCGGAAGATCAAACAGCGTGTGCCGTGTTCGCGCGAAAAGTATTCAAAGACGCGTTCGCGCCCCAAACACGATTGAGCGTATTCCCCTCTGGGGTCAAGCCCGTCGCTTTCCAGCGAACCGCCGCTTGCCGCGCTGACGAACGGGTAAACGTTCCCCGTCGAAAACACCACGATCCGCGAAGTTCGGTACCGATGCGCGACGTAGGCTGGAATCAATGTATTGCTGGCCCAAGTTAAATCCGTTCGATCCGCAGAGCCGAACTTTCTGCCCGCCAAGTACAACACATTTTCGCACTCTGGCAGCCGATCCACCGCGTCGCGGTCAAGCAGATCACAAGCGATAGTTTCGACACCCACAGCCTCGAATTCTTGCAGAGTTTCTGGGGAAGAAAACCGCGAAACGGTGATGACTCGTTTGGCCACTCCGGCAGATTCCGCGGCACGCTTACAGCGCCGAGCCAACGAAGGCCCCATCTTTCCTCCCGCGCCTAACACCATCACATCGCCAGACAAGTTTGCAATCAGAGCCACATCGCGTTCGTTTGGTTCCGCCAATCGCTCTTCAAGTTGTGCTTCCGTTTCGATCATAGCGTTTCTGGGTATCGAGACTACCCAAACTCTGGGCCTAAAATGGCAAACTGATGTTCAGGCTTTCCCGGCAGACTCCCCTTGCCGCGAAGCATTCGCACGAACGGGCGTTGCTCCTGAAAACCAACTGCTTCCAACC
>DAOMFR010000030.1:0-42966 GCA_035429885.1 Blastocatellia bacterium | reverse complement strand
CCGCGAAGCATTCGCACGAACGGGCGTTGCTCCTGAAAACCAACTGCTTCCAACCACTTCAACCATTCCGCTGTGTGATGCACGGCATCAAGAATGACTGCTTTCCCGCGTTGCGTTTCCAGCGCGGCTGAAACCAGCTGGCACGCCGCTTCTGTATCTTTGGCAATGACCGGGCCGATGTGGTGGAAGTTGAATCCGTGGCGACCAAACACGAAACCCGCCAATTTCTCTTCGCGCGGCAAAACCCAGGCGGCTTCCGGCGCTCCGGCAAACATCCATTCCAGCATTGTTCGACGATCAGCGCCAAACGCGTTTCGATCCAGTTCAAACACATGCGGCCAATCGGCTTCAGTCATCGGTCGAGCAGGATTGTGTTCCTGACAAGCAAACGAATCAGCGACCACTGCTTCCATTCGACTCAGCCGGCTTTCATCCACGAAGCCAAGCTTCAGATACACTTCGCGGCCTGCCGGTGTGGCGTCTAACCCAATCAACGGCAAATCGTTCAAGGCGGACAGCGCTTCGTTCAACAATTGTGTGCCGATGCCTTGCCGCCGTTCTGCCGGATCAACCAACACCATTCCGATCCAACTGAAGCAATCCTGGTAGCCGACAGTTGTCACCGTGCCGATGACTTGGTCGCCTTTCACCGCGACTCGGCAATCGGTTGGACTGAGCGCCAAAAACAATTCCCAATCGCGTTGCAATTGATTCCATCGCGCTGACCGGCAAAGCGCCAATCCAGTCGGAATGTCTTCGGCAGTCATCGCACGGAAGTGAATCGGATTGTCAGGCATCTGCGTGTTTGGGTTTTCTAGGAAGAAGAGAGATTGCCGCTGCTCCTAAAAGAGCGAGGCCGATCATCAACAAAAAACCTTTGGTGTAATTCAGATTTTGATCGCGTAACCTGCCGACAAGTTTTGGGACCCAAGCTTCTGCCAATCCATCCACAACGATGATTAATCCCATCACTCGCCCCATGACGCGAACGCCGAACAGTTCGGCTGCCATTAACGGAATGATCATGTAATCACCGCCCATGCCGATCCCAAACACGATGGCAAAAAGGTAAATCATTCCCGGCTCTTGAATGAAAAACAGGATCGGAATTCCGCAGGCGACCAGCAGGTAAATCAAAATCATGACGTACTTTTTGGGGAAACGATCCGCCAGCCATCCCATCAGGATTCTGCCCACGTTGCTGGTAAAGAGCACCAAGGCGATGACATTCGCCGCCTTGTCTTGAGCAAATCCATTGTCGCGCGCCAGATACAGTTTCAAATGTTGATTGGTTGCGCCGACGGCTCCAATCGAACAAAGACTGCCAATCACCAGCAAGTAAAACGACGGACTTCGCAAAATTTCACCCAGTGGCGCAGTCGGAATATGGTTCTTCTGCTGGAACTCTTCCGACTTGTCGTTGACCATCAAAGTCAGCGGCAATGCGACTGCAGCCATCAAAATGCCCAAACACAGCAACGCCGTTTGCCACCCAAACCTGCCCGTCAGCCAGGAAGCCATTTTGACCGTAATCGCTCCGCCCAAACCGATACCCAGATACGCAATGCCCATCGCCTTGCCGCGCGATTCCTTGAACCAGCGCGACAACAACACTTGATTCGGCAGAGGCCCTGCGCACACATACCCTAGCGCGTTGAAAATGAAACAGGTGTAAAACAGCGGCAGTGTGTTCACTTGCCCCAAGCCGATAATCGAAATTGCGCCGAGCAATATGCCTACGATCATCAACCGCTTCAGGCCGAATCGGTCAATGATCCAACCGGCGGCAAAACCGAATAGCGGCAGCACCAACGTCTTGCCGAAGGTGTTGCCGGATGTGACCTGTTCGCGCGACCAACCGAATTCCTTGACCAGAAAGTCATAAAAGAACGGCGGACCATAAAAGGCGATGCCGACCAGCGCGTACAGGTTCATGAACGTAGTCAGCGCAACCAGACGCTGCTTGCCTTGGGAGAGTTCGGACATTTAAGTGATTGCTCCTGAAAATTGTCAGGTCAGTACCGCGCGGTAGCAAGCGGCTTGCAATGGAAACTCGCTCTCTACCGTCCGCGGTACTGACTCGTTTTTATTGCAGCCTGCCAGCCAGACGAACGTTTTTGCCTTCGCGTTGAGTGAGAGAATCGCCCAAATCTGCGCGAGCACGTTCGACAAACACCATCAACTCTTTGACGACTTCGGGATGTTTGTCGGCTAGATTCGTCGTTTCGCCGATGTCAGCTTCCAGGTCGTAAAGCGACAATTCGATTTTCGGATAAGTGTCTTTGCCGGGTTTACCATTGACTCCGGGCGTCGCAATGAAGCGATAAGTGTGCGGCAAGTGCAATTTCCATTTTCCAGCGCGCACAGCTTGCAGTTCCTTGCCCCAGTAAAAGTACAACGCGTCATGCGGACTTTTCACTTTTTTACCGGACACAATCGGCCAGATATCCAGACCGTCAATGATGCGATCTTTCGGCGTCTGCACTCCGATTAGTTTGGCCAGCGTCGGCAGCAAATCAATCGTCATCACGGGTTCGCGGCTGACGGTTCCGGCAGGAATCTTTCCCGGCCAGCGAGCAATGAACGGTTCGCGCACGCCACCTTCCATTTCAGTGCCTTTGCCTTCACGCAACGGCTTGGCGGAACCAGCGTGATTGCCGTAACTCAACCACGGGCCGTTGTCTGACGTGAAAATGACCAGCGTGTTGCCGTCAAGTTTCAGCCGTTTCAAGGTGTTCAGCACCTGCCCGACCGACCAATCAATTTCTTCGATGACGTCGCCAAACAATCCGCGCTTGGTTTTGCCTTTGAACTTGTCGGAAACAAACAGCGGCACGTGCGGCATGGAATGCGGCACGTACAAAAAAAACGGTTTGCCTTTGTTGCGTTCGATGAAGCTGACGGCGTGTTCCGTATATTGAGTGGTCAATTGCGATTGATCCGGCATCAACTGAATGACTTTGTCGTTTTCGATCAGCGGCAATTCGGGATAGGTGCCGGTGGGATGGTTCGGCCACATGTCATTCGAGTACGGCAAGCCGAAGTATTCGTCGAATCCATGCCGCGTCGGCAAAAACTGCGGCAGGTGCCCTAAATGCCACTTGCCATAAATCGCTGTCGCATATCCGCGCGATTTGAACACTTCGCCAAGCGTGGTTTCGTCCGAGTTGATGCCGTAATTGGCTCTGTGATCCAAGGCGCCTGAAATCCCAACTCGATTGGAATAACAGCCGGTCAGCAGCGCCGCTCGCGAAGCCGAGCAGACAGCTTGCGGAACGTAAAAGCTGGTTAGCCGAATTCCTTCCGCAGCCATACGATCCAGATTCGGCGTGCTGTATCCCATCGTCGTTTTGTTTTGGTTGAAGCTACCAATGTCTGCATAACCAAGGTCATCAATAAAGAACAACACGACATTCGGCAATCTCGATTTTCTCGACTGAATAGCCAACGCTCGTTCGCCACGAACTGTCAGCGAGAAAAACCAGGCAACCAACAGCATCACAGCAATTCTTTTCGTCATTCTCTTGCAATCCTCTTATTCGCCGCAGAGGGCTTCCAACTACTTCTTGATCTCTTGAAGCCGAATGTTGCGAAACCGCGCGCGGCTGTTTTCGCCCCAGGCACCTTCGCCGCCGTGAACTTGCAAGCCGATGTAACCTTCGCGCGGGTAGCGGTCTTTGTTATCGGTGAAATCAATCGTCTTCGTGCCGTTCAGCCAGGCTGTCACATGAGCCGGTTGGCCTTCGATACGAGCACGCAGTTTGTTCCAATCGTCTTTCTTGAAGTATTTCGGCCAGTCCTTGTTTTGCTGGATGAAGCCCCCTTCCGCCGGAGCGTAAAGACTGCCAATAAAGCCGTCTTTGCGGTAATCAATCGTTACTTGATACCCCATTCCATCTTCGCGCACGCGCAGGAACAACCCCGTGTCCACAGGATTGTCGGCTTTGAATTCCAGTTCGATTTCGTAATCGGAGTATTTCTTTTCGGTGCCGATCAATCCACCTTTGTGGTCTTTTTCCTGGTTGGCGACCAGCGCGCCATTTTCAACTGTCCAGACGCCGCCGTTGCCACCATGCACGGCCTTTAATTGCCAGCCGTTCATCGTTTTGCCATCGAATAACTTCTGCCAGCCCTGAGCAGACAAACTGGAACCCAACACTACAAAGCAAGCCACGGCTATCGCCACAGCAAACAGTTTTTTTGCCATAACAAACCCTCAAATGGAGTCGCGCGCACCGAAGTCGCGGTTGCCCCCTGAAAATCGAAAAGTTTTTTCTTGAAAGTGAAAGAAGGTAACTACAAAAGCCCGGCGATTATGCAACGTCAGTTGCCCAGCGTCCATAGCTGAGCGGTAAGCGGTTATTTGATACTGACCGTCAGAGGATTAGCCGTCTTCGTACCGGCGGTCAGCACAACGTTCACACTGCCTCGCCCGCCAAAAGTTCTTGGCAGAGGGCCGACGTTGCATTGATCCAATCCGGCATAACCGTCTACGCCCGCATAACCCAGCACCGGAACATTTGTTCCTCCAAGGGTGACGCCGACTGCCGACGGAGGCACAAACCCTCGTAAGCCTGTGCCAAACAACAGCAAATAAACCTGGTCAGATTCCAGGCCAAGATCAACGGGAACAGCGACTTGGTGGCTGCCTTCAAGGCGCGAAACAGGCTCGTACGTTTGCTGGCCATTGCGAACGCGTAATACGACCGCGGCGGCAATTCCCTGCCCGGTGGAGTTTGCCGCAAATAAGGCCGGAGCCGAAGATTCGACCGTGATCGTTCCTTGAGCGACATCCGTGCCGTTCCGACGAACGAACACAGTCGCAGTTCCCGGAAACAGCCCTTGCGGAACCAGATAGTTGATTTGGCCGGGCGAAACAAAAAAGAGTGGCGCTGGACGTTCAATGGTAAAGGCGTCTCGCACAATGACTTGCACGCCATCCAGTGTCGTCGGAAGCGGGACGGTCGTGGCTGCGGTGACGTTTTGGGCGAAGCCTGAGCCGAATGCCGCTGTGATCGTTTCCGGAGCCAGTGCTCCTGTCGCAAAACTGGCGGCAGAAACACTGGCCACATTGGGCAAGGTCGCGCCCGCTTGCATGCTGGCGCTGGTCACGTAAATGAAATCGCCGGATTGCGCTCCGTTGCCATTCGCGGCATTCCCCGCAACGTGAAAGGTCACGCGCCCAACAGGTTGGGATGGAGCTTTCCAACGCATTGTCCAGCTTCCCTGACTCTGCCCGTTAGGCGAAGTTCCATCCGGCGTGTGGAAAACGTAATCCCGCAAATTGCTGGTGGCAAAGGTTGTAATTTTCTGTGTGCGAACAGAATCCGTGACAATCAGATCGCCTGCTTTGCGTCCACGATCATCAACGGCTGTCATTTCAAATCCGAAACGCTGCCGGTTCGGCTGGCTGAGCGTCACGGTCAGGTTGATTTCCTGATCCGGGCGGTACACTGCTGGCAAACCGCTGATCGTCAACGTGCCAAGTGAGCTGTTGATGTCGCTGCCCGTATGGCAGCCGCTGGAAGAACAGTCGGATTCTCCCGGAGCACCGGTTAAACCAGGCGCGGGTCCGCTTTGACTGGCTCGAACCTGTCGGCCTTGCCAACCAGACCATAGGAAGAGGAGCGACAGAATCGTGATGAAACCGAGCTTCAGATGAGTAATGTTCATTTCGCTGCTGACCTTTTGCCGTGACATTCAAAATCGGAGCGGCATTATCAACAGCTTCGGCAAAACCGGCAAACTTATCGGATTGAATGCCGATCGCACTCACGCTTTTTCTCTGACCGTGGCGAAGGCTTTGTGAATCGCATCCGCCAATTGCTCTTCTCGGAAAGGCTTTTGCAGGTAATCAACAGCACCTGCTTCCAGCGCTTGCGCCTTCGAACACTCATCTGCCTGAGAGGTAATGAAGATAATTGGAAGATGGAGGTTTTGGATCACCAATTGACGCTGCAATTCCAAACCGCTCATTCCCGGCATACTCACGTCGAGAATCAGACAATTGCAATCGTTCAGACAGTCGGAATCGAGAAATGCTTTCGCTGAGGTGAAAACCTGGACGTTATACCCTGACGAACTGACAATTCGCTTGAGCGATCTGCAGACCAGTTCGTCATCATCCACAATTGTGAGAGTAGGAATTCCAACCACCGGCCACCTCTGTAAACTTGCCTTGAGGTATTGATGCCACTTCATTTGAGACGAATTTCGAGATCAGGCAAGAGTTACTGAAGAAGCAATCGCGCTACGGAAAGGACGAAGAACCAGTTGCTTACATCTTGGGATCACTGCCGGTAATCCTGCAATTGGGTGGCACTTCAACGTCAATCCCGGAGCGCAATGGGGGGAGCACTTGGGTAATTTCTCACTGACCGATATTGGAGCAGGCGGCGATGTCTGGCTATTGGACTTTGGTCCAATGAGTGGAAGTTCAACTGATGTTGTGCGTTGGATTGGGAATAGAAAGATGGAGTTTTTCAGCCATACGAACCAGATCGGCCAAAGATTCGGCTTGCATCTTTTGCATGACCAAAGCGCGATGAACTTTGATTGTTTTTTCAGTCACGTGCAAATCGTAAGCAATTTGTTTATTCAACTTCCCTGTCACGACGTATGCAAAGACTTCGCGCTCCCTGGGGGTCAGCAATTCGTAACGGCGATGCAGGCTCTGCATTTCGACGCGCTTCTGACACGCCAGACGATCTTGTTCAAGTGCTTCCTCAATGGATTTTAGCAGGTCATTTTCGCTGAACGGTTTCGTTAGAAATCCAACGGCTCCGGCTTTCATCGCACGAACGCTCATGGGAATGTCACCGTGTCCGGTGATAAAGACGATCGGAATTTGTATGCCCGCCTTGGCCAATTCCCCCTGAAAGTCCAATCCATTCAGGTCAGGCAATCGAACATCCAACACCAAACACGCAGGTGTCAGATTCTGCGACTCAACCAGCCTTGCTTCCTGCAAAAATTCCCTGGCGGAAGCAAAGGTTTCGACTCGCCAGCCCTCCAGCCCAATCAATCTTTTCAACGAGGCTCGAACCAAGCTGTCATCGTCCACAACAAAGACTATGGGTTCGTTGTCAGTCATCCTGTGATTCCTCAAACATCGGCAAGGTAAATCGAAATGTTGCCCCGACCTCAACCTCCTCGGCAACCCACAATCTTCCACCGTGAGAACGAATTATTGTCTGGCAGATTGATAACCCCATCCCCATCCCGTGCGATTTTGTGGTGAAAAACGCGTCGAAGATCTTCTGTGAATTGGACTGATTAATTCCCATTCCGGTGTCACTGACTTCAATCAGCACCATGTTGTTTTCAACGAACCGGGAGCGAATGCAGAGTTCTCGTTTCGCTGGTTCCACTTCGTGCATGGCATCGAAGCCGTTAATGATCAGATTGAGAACGACCTGCTGCAATTGCACTCGATCGCCCAGCGTCTGTGGCAAGGTTTCCGCCAATTCGGTTTTCAAGTTTACGCTTCTTTTCAGAGCTTCGTTACGCATCAACGCCACGACTTGGCGAATGAGCTCATTAACATCCAATCTGACAGGTTCGGCCTCTCCTTTGCGAACCATCGTTCGAATGCGCTGGATGACTTCGCTGGCCCGCCTGCTGCTTTCGGTAATGTCATTCATTGCCTCGCGCATCTCTTCCAGATCTGCGTGATCGGTTGCGGAATTTTCCAACCAGCGGTTGCAATAAGCGGCGTTGTTAATAATGGCGCAAAGCGGCTGATTGACTTCGTGCGCGATAGAAGCCGCCAACTCTCCCATGGTCGCTACACGGGCAACATGATGCAGGTCATTCAATAGGGAGCGATTGCGCTCTTCGCTTGAGCGAAGTTCCGCGGTTCTTTCAACAACGCGGTTTTCCAGTTGCTCATTCAGCATTTTGACTTCTTCTTCTCGCAATCGAACCGCCAGCAAAGCCACTTCCAGCATGTCCTTGCGCGCCTGATTTCGGATGCGAAGGATTTCCAAATTACGCAACGCCCTCACTCGAACAATATGTATTGTGATGGCCATCGTCGTAGCAACAAAAAGGCTGAACCCGAAATGTGGCCAATGCGACGACGGAGGCGCATTCAAAGCTAAAATAAACCAGCTAAGGCACGTGGCAACAACGAATACCATCAACCACTGCGTCGAAAGCACCAAAGCGCCAGCCCCGACAATCAACAGCATGAAACTGGTCGTATGCCGAGGCTCCGGCTTGGCGTACATAAACAAAACGCAGGTAAACAAGCTGATTCCCGCGATGATCGCCACCAGCAAATTCACCCAAGTCAGAGGAATCTGTACTCGCGTAAAAACCAAATAGAGGCTTAGGTACAAGGCAGAGACGAAGGCCAAAAAGATGCCCAGCTTGATTGAATCTGCCCGCGAGACAGCCGTTGTCACCAGAGCGACCAGATAAATAATGCTGCCGGTAAGCATCACGGGTTTTAGGCTGTCGCGCATCGCCCGGTCAAGAGCCTGGCTCAGTTCAACTTCACTGATTTCGGCCTCAGTGACCAATTTGGTCCGGGACTTCTTTTGACTCTGGCCGAACTCGTCAGGATTTGTGCTTTTCGCTGCCACGTTGAGATCTCTTATTCTGCCGCTGAATTTGCATGTCGCTTTTCAAGCTATTGGACCAAAGTCCAATAGCTGTTTGCCAACGAGTCGAAATATATTGTCCATGTCGTTTGGTACGGCTCTTTCAGGAATCACTTGGTCGCGCTGGCCAGTACCGGGAACGTTTGATTGAGGCTTGGCCTTGATAAGTTCCCCTGGGAAATGCTCCCCTGCTATTTCCTCTTTGTCATAGTAACGGCCTGCAAGCATCGGTGAGCATCTGCCTAAACGACTTACTTTGGTCTAACGACCAGCAATTTGCTGGTTGCCCCTTCTTCGCCGCTTAGTAGTTCAACTTCCTGAGCAGCACCGTCACTGGAGGTGTTCAGGGAGAGCAATGTGGGGTTGCTACTCCTAAGCGGCGAGGATATAAAGTTTCCGGCCACCCCTGAAATTCACGTTTTGCTCAATGCGCTTTTGGCCGTTCGGTTCTTCAAGACCTGATCGGCCATTACGCCCAATAAGATCACAGCTCCCATCACGGCAAAATTCAACGACGGGTCAATTCCTAACAGGTTCACCAGATTCTGCAACACCTGCAGCAACGCAGTGCCCAGAAGAATTCCGATGACCGAGCCCTCTCCGCCTCTCAAGCTGCATCCGCCTAACACCGCTGCCGCAATTCCATAGAGCTCATAAAAATTTCCATGAGAAGATGGGGAAATCGAATTCGTGTAAAACGCGATCAGAATCGCCGACACGCCCGTCAATAAACCGCCAATGACATATGCCGCTGTGATGATGGCTTTTGTATTAATGCCGGAATAACGCGCGGCGTCCTCGTTTCGCCCAACCGCGAATAAGTATCGGCCAAACACGGATCGGTGCAGCACCAGCCACATTACCAGACTGACAGCAATCAGAATGATGAAAGGAGACGGAACGCCCAACATTCTGCCAGTCGCCAAACTTTGCAATTTTTCAAAGCCTGCCGCATTGCCAAAGCCTTTGGTTTCGTCGTTTGCAATGAACCGGGCCAGCCCGCGATAAAACAACAAACCGCAGAGGGTGACAATGAAAGGCTGAATCTTCATTCGAGTAATCAGCGTTCCGTGCAACATACCCAAGGACATCGCCACGCCAAGCGTTACCAAAACGGCCAGCGGACCGGTCCAATGACTGCCCGTCAACATCATGGAAAGCAACACGCCCAGCAAGGCCATCATTGAACCGATGGAAAGATCAATGCCGCCTGTGATGATGATCACGCCAACGCCAATGCTGAAAATCCCATACGCGCCAATCAACCGCGCCGTGTTTTGCAAATTGGTTGCGGAAAGAAACAGAGGTTCTTTGATTGAAACCACTGCGCACAGGACAACCAGCAAAAGAAAGATGCCTAGTTCTTTTTTCATTGTTTCGGAGTGTGTCAGTAGCCCGCGCATATGCGAGAGCAGAATTCGCGTGAGGGTAGCCCAGGCTTACGCGCGGGCTGCTGATACGGTTATCGTTCGCCGCCGACAGCCAATCGCATGACATTTTCTTCAGTGCAATTGTGGCGATCAAGAATGCCTGTGATGCGGCCTTCGTGCATGACGGCCAGGCGGTCGCTCAGTCCCAGAATCTCTTCCATATCGCTACTGATCACGATTACGCCAACGCCACTCGCTGCCAATCCGCGCAGCAGGTCGTAGATTTCCGCCTTTGCACCGACGTCAATTCCGCGCGTCGGTTCGTCAAAAATCATCACTTTCGGGTCAAGCTGAAGCCATTTCGCCAGCACGACTTTTTGCTGATTGCCACCGCTCAGATTTTTGACCAGCGTTTCGATAGAATTGGTTTTGACGTTCAGTCGCTTGGTAACAGCTTCGGTGGCCTGACTTTCACGCTCCCGGTTGATCAACCCTCTGACCTTGTATCGCTGCAAGGCCGGCAAGCTAACGTTTTCGCGAATCGTGCTTTCGACGATCAAACCGGTTTGCCTGCGATCTTCGGGAACCAGAAAGATGCCATGACCGATTGCTTGTGCCGACGATTGAACGTTGAGTTCCTGTTTGTCCAGGAACAATTTGCCGCCGAGTTTGCCATCCACGCCAAAAAGCGCTTGCGCCATTTCCGATCGGCCCGCGCCGACCAACCCGGCAAAACCCAGAATTTCTCCGCTGCCCAGCGCGAAGGAAATTTTTCGCCCCGGATAGCGCTCCGTTTCCAGATCGCGCACTTCAAAGAAATTCGCTCTGGCTTCATGTTCCGGCGCAACATAATGGTGTTGTAATTCGCGCCCGACCATCAACTGCACCATTCGTTCGTGAGTAATCTCTTCGCGGTTGAGCGTTCCGGCATTTCGCCCATCGCGTAACACCACGGCGCGGTCGGCAATTTCCAAAACCTCGCCCAGACGGTGCGAGATGTAAATCACGCTAACTCCTTGCGATCGCAAGTCTTTCACAACGTCCAACAAGCGCGACGTTTCGGTCAGCGTCAGGCTGGAAGTCGGCTCGTCCATAATCAACAGGCGAGCGTTCAACGAAAGCGCTTTGGCAATTTCGACAAGTTGCTGTTGAGCGATGGAAAGTCGGCTCAGCAACGTGTCAGGGGCAACGTCCAGCCCTAAACGACGAAGATGCACTTCCGCATCGGCGTTCATCTTTCGACGATCAATCAGCTTTAGCGGTTTGAACGCGCCCGCCAAGACGGGTTCGCGCCCCAAAAAGACGTTGGCTGCGACGTCCAAGTTATCCAGCACGTTCAATTCCTGGTGGATAAAACCGATCCCCAGTCCAATTGAATCGTTGACCGTATGGATCGTCGCTGGCGAACCATTCACGCTCACAGTTCCGGCGTCCGGTTGGTACAAACCGCCGAGAATTTTCATCAGCGTGGATTTCCCTGCCCCGTTTTCGCCAAGCAAAGCGACGACTTCGCCAGGGTTGATGTGAAAATCAACGCCGTCGAGCGCCACAACGCCCGGAAAGCGTTTGCCAATGCCGCGCATTTCCAACAAAGGGATTGCCATGAAATTTTGAGGTTTGGATTTTGGATTTTGGATTTCTGAGTGAGCGATCCCTCTTCAATCCAAAACCCAAAATCAAGAATCCAGCATCTACCTGCCGCGCAGCTTGTTCAGCTTGGCAGTAAAGTCTTCTACATTGTCTTTCTTGATGATCAAGGTTGGAACGAAGGCTTGTTTCGACGCGGGAACGCCGGAACGGTCGCCGTTCAGAATCTGGTTCATGATCTTGATCGCCTGGTAGCCGAATTCATACGGCTGTTGAACCACCGTGCCGACAATTTCTCCGGCTTTCACCCCCGCCAAAGTTTGATCTTCTTCGTCAAAGCAGATGATTTTGACCTTGTCGAGCTTGTTCGCTTCTTTAATCGCGTTCAGGATGGCCGGGCCGTTGTATGACCACAGACCAACAAACGCAGCTGCATCGGCGTATTTGACCAGCGAATCCGCCGCGTTGGCTTTGGCGCGCGCGTGGTCAGCATCATCAGTGCGCTTATCTATGATTTGGATTTTCGTTCCGGCAATTTCTTCTTCAATGCCTTGCAAACGCTCTTTGGCGTTCTGCGCATCCAGCTTGCCGACGAAAATGACGATCTTTCCGCCTTCCGGCAAGGCTTCTTTCAGCAATTTACCAGCTTGACGACCAGCAGCGACGTTATCAGTTCCGACGTACACGGCGCGCTGACTGTTTGGCGCATCGCTGTCTTGAGTAACAACCAGGGCCTTTTGCGAAGTCTGGTTAATCAGTTCTGTCTGATTGGCGGGATCAACAGGCGAAATGGCAATGCCCGCAAAACCTCTGGCCAGCAAATCGTCAATGATGCGTTTCTGTTCGGCAGCAGTTCCGTCGGCGGGAATCTTGAATTCGACAGTGGCATCAGCCAATTCTTCGTCAGCTTTTTCGGTTCCCTTGCGCGCAATCGTCCAAAAGTCCGAAGCGTTGTTGGTCACGAAAGCCAGCTTTTTGCCGGAAGCAGTTCCGCCGGATTTTTGACTGCAACCGGCAGGAAGCAAAACGGCGACGGCAAAGAACAATCCCAAAAACAACTTAGCGTTGCGGTTCATCTAAACGGGTCTCCTCTTAAAAGTAGCGCAGGTTTTCCAGCCTGCGAATGAGTTGCTCAGCCAACAATTGGCAAGCAGCGAAAATCCTTTACACAGTAACGACGCAGGTTGGAGAACCTGCGCTACACGGCAGCGGCCAACGCTTCGTCAAATGGCGCGAAGTGTTTTCCGAAGTGAATTTCCAGCATGTCGTAATACACGCCTTCGTTGCGGCGCAACGTGGCAAAGAAAGGTTCGCGGAAGTCCGGATGGTGCAGCACCGAACCAAAGGTGACGTGCAAAATTTCGCGCGCGTGGAAATCATCCAGCAGCGTCGTCAATTGATCGTTTGCCAACGCGGCGACATCCTGCATTTTCGAAACTTCGGCGGAAACGTGATAGCTGGCGCGATCAATCGGATATCGCTCCTTGGCAAACGCCACAATATCGCGAAACAGCGACGGATTGACTTTGCCAATGGCGCGCAACGCTTCCAGATAACTGGTTCCGGCAGTTTTCAAATGCACGAGTTCGCCCGCGACGCGCGAAGCAATCGGATACACGCTGAATTTGTCCGAACCGGAATGCAGGCTGAGCTTGTACGGCCCAAAGGCTTTGGACACGGCCAGATGTTGCGCGAATGATTTTTCAAACTCAGCCAGATCGCCAATGTAATCCACACCCTTTTCAAAATCGCCGACGTAACGCGGAGCCAGGCTGACCCATTTCACGCCCAATCGTTTCAATTCGTGAGCAATGTAAATATGTTCGGCCAGCGTCGTGACGGTTTCGGTTTCGTCCACGCTCATTTCCAATTCAAAATCTTTGCCAGCCATCACCTTTTCCAGGTGGCGATACATGCGGACCGTGTGCGCAACGACACGGCCATATTTGGCGGCGGAACGCAGCAAATCCTCTTCGCTGATGGTGACGCTGAAAGTTCCCAGGTCGATCTTATGGCTCAGGGCGGCCTGCGTCGCTTCCCAGGTCGTTTCCAGCGCAGCCCAATCCAGAGCGGCGACTTTGGCTTTCAGAACATCCACCGGAGCGGTGTTGGCTTCGTTGTCCACGTGTTCGCCGGGATCAATCGTGTAAAAGGTGAATCCGGCGGCGGCACAGGAATCAATGTCGTCAGTGTTTTTCAGATGATCGGCGTCGGCTCCAAACCCGCCGCGCCAGCCTTCCTGCAAGATTCCCCACATCGCTTCATCCATTACTTGCTGAGGTGTGCGCCCCGTGCGGAAATTTTCGCGAATGGATTGTTGCGCCAAAATCGGTGCCATCGTCGAGGTGCGAATCGCGCGAATATGGCCCGGCGTCGCCAAGCCCAAACGGTCGCCGCAGCCAGCGGACTTTTTCAGCCCCAACGTGATGGGTTTCAAAAAAGGCAAGATCGAACGCAGGGATTCGGCATTGGCCGGCGAGGTTTCCGCCAATGTCAGCATCAAATTTTGATTGCCAACAAAAAGCTCTGCCATTTCACCGCTAAATCGACGATGCAATTTCAAATCCGCCGAAATCACCCCCAGCGATTTTCGCTCGCCGTCTCTAGTCAGAAAGAACAAAGCTTTATCAATCGCCGTGATTGAGCGCGAGTACACTTGTTGCCCCGTCAGCTCATCAAGTTCGGCGGCAAGCTCATTGGCTTCACCGGTAGCCAATGGCTCAGCCAACCCAACGGCCTGCAAATATCCCAACAACTTTTCGCTCATTGATGGATTCTCCGTGAATGAATGGTTTGATGACCGGCAAAGCTTACGACAAGACGTTTGGTATGACCAGTCAATTGACGCGTGGACAGAGCAACAAAGGGAATTCATTTTCAATGATTGCCCCTGCAAAGATCGCGAAGCCCGCTTGGAAAGCAAACAAGCTTCGTGCTACAAGCGGCGCGATTCTTATGAACACGGAATACAGAGAATTTTTGCTGGCAGGTGAAAACGCGGGAATGCGCTATTCGTTGACCGTGCCGCGAACGGTTGCTGCCACGACGGCTGGCTTGCAAATGGGCGCGCGCGCAGGCAGTTCTCAAGAATTCAAGGATCATCGCGATTATCAACCCGGAGATGATCTGCGGCGAATTGATTGGAACGCGTTTGCTCGTTCGGACAAATTGACTGTCAAACTGTACCGCGAAGAAATCAGCCCACACTTGGATTTAGTCCTTGATGGGTCGCGCTCGATGTCTGTCGAGCCTGGAACCAAGGCTCAGGCTGCCGTTGCACTGTCTTCCGCGCTGGCCGTTGCAGCGGAAAATGCAGGTTATTCGCATTCAGCCTGGCTGACACGAGAAGGGTGCGAACCCATAGCAAACTCTTCCAGCCGGCCGTCAGTTTGGGGAAACTTCCATTTCGACTTTCGACAAAACCCGGCTGAGTCATTTTCACGCATCCCGCCCAAACTTGCGCGCCAGGGCCAACGCATTTTCATCAGCGACTTGCTGTGGCTGGGAGAACCGTTACAGGTATTGCATCAGCTTTCGCATAACGCGGCGTCGGTCATTGTCATTCAATTGCTGGCCGAAACTGACCTTGCCCCCACGGAACGTGGCCGCTTGCGGTTGATTGATTCGGAAACTGAAGAACACCGAGAAATTTTCATTGATGATGCAGCGATCGGGCGTTACCGCGACGCGCTGATTCGACATCAACAGAACTGGCACAGAGCCTGCCGTCAAGTTGGCGCAAGCTTCATCGAACTGGTCGCCGAACCAACGCTTTCCACCTGGAACCTGGAAAAGCTGATCAAAGCCGATGTGCTGAAAACATAAAGACAAATTTTCGACAGGATTGACAAGCTTTTACAAGATGAAACTCGTCTCGCTTGATCTTCTATCCTGTTCATCCTGTAAACTCCGACTGTTCCCTACTCATTTTTCTTATGCTCGATCTTGGAATTGTTGCCGACGAAATCAGCCGCGATTTTCGTCAAGCGTCGCAAATTGGAATCGCAGCCGGGTTGCGACGCTACGAGATTCGGTTTTTGAAATCCGGGCGCGCACCAATGTGTGATCCGGCAGAACTGCTGGAAATTGAACGCATTTGCGGCGGCGAAGGCTTGGAAATCACTGCGCTGTCTCCGGGACTGTTCAAATGGACGGATTCAGAGGAAAAATTTCAGCACGAAATGGCCGAAGTCTTTCCGCGCGCCGTTGAGTTAGCCAAACGTTGGAACTTGTCGGCGCTGGTTGTGTTTGGCTTTTGCAAACCCGAGGCAAAGGAAGAAACTGCGGATTTGATTTCCAGCGACAACCCGCCGAATTGGGTAATTGACTCTCTGGCCGAAGCAGCGGCCAAAGCTGAAGAAGCTGGCTTGCGTCTGCTGATCGAACCTGAACCAGTGTGCTGGGCGGACACTGGGTTGGCAACGGTGAACCTGATTCAATCTGCGAAATCGGCCAACATCGGCATTAACTACGACCCTTGCAATGTGGCCTGGATGTTGCGCCGCGATCCGATTGACGAGTTTGAAGTTATTGCTCCATTCATCGCGAATGTTCACATCAAAGATCAGATTGACGAACCGCGCGGCAGCGGAATGCCGACTTGGGTCGTGCCGGGCGAAGGCATGATTGATTACCGCCCACACTTCGCCGCGTTAAAACGGATTGGCTACACTGGCAACATTTCGCTTGAACCGCATATGGATGGAAGCCTGGAAACTATCTCGCGTTGCAAACAAGTCGTCGAACGATTGTGGAATGAAGCCTGATAGCCCAAGTTTTAACAAAAAGTTGGTTGACTGTCCGCAGTTCAATCGGGTAAGTTTTCGCCCGGACTGAAAGCTGGAGCAAATTGCTCTGGTGCCGCAATTTGAAAGTGATTCAATCTGCCCTTTGCCCTACTCAGCCAGGTTTCAGTTTCGCCGCTTAATAACTGAGGGCAAGTGACACATCACTCTGCACACACATCCACAATAACTGCCCCTCCCCAAGTTCAACTATAACTTTGATCTAACTAGGAGTTTGACAACGATGCTTTACCCAAGAACATTCCTCACCCCATCTCGTTTACTTTTACTACTTTTAATCACAGTCTTCGCACTTTTTATCGCTCTTTCCACACAGGCTTGAAGCCTGCGCGAAAGCGCTTAATTCCCTTTTCCACCGGTCGGTTTTTCCTACTTAGGCAAAGCCGACCGGTGTTTCGCGTTTTATGACACCAATGCTTGCCTTCGCTGCACTGATCTCCTAACCTGCCGCAGCAATCAATCAGTTCAATCTTTCATTCGCAAGCTCACCTTCATTCGGAGACAACCCATGATCCTGAATCGAGTGCTCAGACGCGCTGTTCGTTACTTTCCCAACAACACTGCGACCATTTTTGAGGGTCACAGACAAACATATCGCGAGCTTGGCCGCCGCGTTCAGACTCTGTCTGCAGCGTTGAGTGCGCGGGGAATTCGCCGAAATGACCGAATCGCCATTTACCTGCTCAACAGCGCGCACTTCCTGGAAACCGTCTACGCCTGTTTTGAAATCGGCGCGGTCATCGTCCCGCTCAACACACGGCTGGCAGCAGACGAGCTTGTGTTCATCATCAACGATGCCGAATGCAAAGCCTTCATTACGGACAATCTGCTGCAGCCAATCACCGCAGGCTTCAAAAACCGGCTGGAAGGCATAGAACATTTCATCGCTGTCGGGGGCGGTGAAGGATTCGTCGATTACGAAAACCTGCTGAGCGGACACACAAACAACTCCGCGGCAATCACTGACGCCAATTCCTCCGACGAAGAACTTGCCGGTTTGTTTTACACCAGCGGCACAACGGGATTGCCGAAAGGCGTCATGCTCAGTCATCGTAACTTGTGGATGAACGCGTTGCATACGCTGGCAACGCGAGCGCCAGAACCAAATCTGAACTTTCTGCACGCCGCGCCGATGTTTCATCTGGCGACGTTTCCGGCGGTCATCAACATCACGATCAATGGCGGAACACATACCGTTCTGCAAAAGTTTGACCTGAAAGCGATGTTGGAGCTGATCGAAAGAGCCCAAGTCACCAGCACCGTTCTAGTTCCAACAATGATCAATTTTCTGATCCATCACCCGGATTTCCACAAACACGACCTGAGCAGTTTGCGGCGGATCACTTATGGTGCAGCGCCAATGCCTGTCGAATTGCTCAAACGCGCGATGAAGCTGTTGCCGAATGTCGAATTCAACCAAGGTTACGGCCAAACTGAATCCAGTCCGCTGTTGACTTCGTTGCCGCACGAAGATCACGTTTGTGAAGGCGAAGCGCGTCTTACTCGCCGCCTAGCTTCGTGCGGCCGTCCGGTTGTAGGCGTTGAAGTGGAAATCTTGAAAGACGACGGCAGCTTCGCTCAACCTGGCGAAGTCGGCGAAGTCGTCGCGCGCGGTCCAAACGTGATGATTGGCTATTGGAAGCGTCCGGACGAGACGGCTGCGACACTGCGTGATGGCTGGCTGCACACGGGGGATATGGCACTGACGGATGAAGACGGATACATTTATCTGGTTGACCGCAAGAAAGACATGATCATTTCCGGCGGCGAAAACGTGTATTCCTCCGAAGTCGAAAACATCCTGTACCAGCATCCGGCAGTTCGTGAAGCTGCCATCATCGGAGTTCCAGACGACAAATGGGGCGAAGCCGTTACAGCGATTGTCACCCTCAAACCTGGCGCAGTGTTGACGGATCGTGAAGTGATCGAATTCTGCGCAATTCGACTGGCCGATTACAAGGTGCCTAAACGCGTGGAAATTCGCGACGGTGAATTGCCCAAGAGCGGCACCGGAAAAATAATGAAGAAGGAATTGCGCGAAGCTTACTGGCAAGGGCACAATCGCCGTGTCAATTGACGACGAGCGTCTCAATCCGCTTGGTGAGTTGGTACAAATCGTTCAACACCAATCACAACGCAGATTCTCTCGCCCGGCATAATCACTAACAAGGTAGCGATAACTTCAATGAGTTTGTCCCCGCACGCGGCTTTGACGGAAGTAGAAATCCCCGCAGCTTTTCCCAATCTTCTTCACCAATTTTTTGAGCGCACTGCCAGACAGTGGCCTGATCAAACAGCGTTGGATATTCCTCCCACCAGCACACGCAGTAAGCGGCAGAAATTAACCTATGCAGAGCTCGAACGCCGGGCAAACGCCGTTGCCTCCAGGCTCCGCGAGTTCGTCACGGAAGAATCCGTCATTGCCATTCTGCTGCCCAAAAGCGTCGAGCTTTACGTCAGCCAATTGGCCGTGCTGAAAACCGGCGCAGCCTATTCCTGTATTGATCCGGCTTTCCCCAACGAACAATTGCGCGACATTCTGCAAGACGCCGGAGCCGTTGCCGTCCTGACCGACCGTGAAGGCTTGGCCCGCGTCGCGGAATGCGGGTTTGACTCTGCGCGAACGTTTGATGCTTCCGTATTGATGACGGAGCCCGTTCCGGATCCCTTTGCGCCACCGTTGTGGCTGATGCCTAAAAATCTGGCATACATCATTTACACCTCGGGCACGACAGGCCGCCCCAAAGGCGTGATGATCGAACACGGCAGCATCGCCAATCTGGTCGCCTCCGACCTTGAAGAATTCGGGCTGACGACAAATGACCGCGTCGGGCAAAGCTCCTCACCTGCCTACGATTCATCCTTGGAAGAAACCTGGCTGGCGTTCGCTTCCGGTGCAACCGTTGTCGTGATGGATGACGAAACCGCTCGGCTCGGCCCGGACTTGATTCCCTGGCTTCAGCGCGAACGCATCACAGTACTCTGCCCGCCCCCAACGCTGCTTCGCACAACGGGCTGCCACGATCCGGCCTCAGCACTGCCTGACCTGAAATTGCTGTATGTCGGCGGCGAAGCCTTGCCGCGTGATGTGGCAGACCATTGGGCGCAAGGTCGTCGGTTGGAAAACGGATATGGCCCCACGGAATGCACAGTCACGGCGACGCGCACGACCATTCACCCAAACGAAGTGATCACCATTGGCAAACCCGTTCGCGGTTTGCAGGCATGGGTGATGAATGAAGCGCTGGAAGAAGTCGCCCCCGGCGAACGCGGCGAATTATGTCTGGGCGGAATCAGTTTGGCGCGAGGGTATCGCAATCGCCCGGAACTGACGGAGCAAAAATTTCCGGCGCATCCGCGTTTCGGTCGAATTTACCGAACGGGCGATCTGGTTCATTGCGATGAAAACGGGAATTTACATTACCACGGACGCATTGACTCTCAAGTCAAGCTTCGAGGGTATCGCATCGAACTTGAAGCCATCGAAGCCCGATTGTCCGAATGCCCCGGAGTCCGCGAAGCCGCTTGCCGAGTTCAAGGCGAAGCACGGCAAGCGTTGCTGGCAGCGTACATCGTTCCGGAATCAAATGATCAACCGCCGGATTTTGACGACCTGAAAGAATCGCTGCGAGCAACATTGCCTCAATACATGGTGCCCAGCCGGTTCGCATTGATCGCTGAATTGCCCACGACCGTTGGCGGCAAATTGAATCGCGCAGTGTTGCCTGAAATCGAAGCTCCGGCGTTGGACGTCGGCAAAGAATCCGTCGCTCCGCGCAATGTGATGGAAGAAAAGTTGGCAGCCGCCGTCAGCAATGTGTTGCGACTGACAGTTCCGCTATCGGTTCACGATAATTTTTTCAACGATCTTGGTGGGGACTCACTGAACGCTGCCGTCTTGATTTCGGTGTTACGGGACGATCCGCAAACCGAATCCGTCACAGTGCGCGATCTGTACGAACATCCAACGGTTGCCGACCTGGCTCAAAACATTCGCCCGGCTTCTTCGAACGTCAACGCCACGTGGATGAATGAAGAATTGGAGCCCGGAATTGAGGTAGCGGGCAGTTTCCCGATTTTAGTGACGGTCTTTCAAGCGTTGTGGCTGGTGCTGGGATTGGTCGTGGGCTCAGCGGCCTCGTATTACACTTTCTTCAATTTGCTGCCACTGGTGGTTCATCAACTTGGCTTGATTCCATTTGTGCTGCTCAGCCCGTTACTGCTTTTGGCGGGAGTAGCAGTTTACACACCGCTTTGTATTCTTTTCACCGCGCTGGTGAAAAAAATGTTGATCGGAAAATACCAGTCGATGAAAGCCCCTGTGTGGAGCGGCTTTTACCTTCGTCATTGGATGGTCATCGCGACGGCTCGCATCATCCCCTGGGAGCTGATCGAAGGCACAGAATTTCAAAACATAACGCTGCGGATGCTCGGCGCGCACATCGGTCGCCAAGTCCATATTCATCGCGGAGTCAATTTGCGGCAAGGCGGCTGGGATTTATTGAACATCGGTGACAACGTGACCATCAGCCAGGACGCTTCAATTCGATTGGTGGAATTGAGCGACAGCCAGGTCCATGTCGGGTCGGTGGCAATCGGCGAAAATTGCACGGTGGAAGTTCGTGCCGGAGCCAGCCTGAACACCGTTCTGGAACCCGGAGCATATTTGTCTGCATCGGCTTCATTGGCGAATGGCGATCGAATCGCAGCAGGTGAACGTTGGGATGGAATCCCCGCCAAACGCGTTGGCCTAGCCCCGCCCCGGCCAGCATTAACATCTGCTCAAGAGCTTTCTCCTTTTTGGCAAAGCTGCCTGAAATTAGTGGCGCAATTTGCTTTGAGAAGTGTGCTGGCCATTCCCTATGAACTCCCATTTATTGGTTGGTCATTGCACAAAGGCTGGAACACCGAGCAGGCGTTGGAGTGGCTCTACTATCCTACGCTCGACCGCAATTCGATGCTCATCATTTCGTCTCTGGTCATGCTGTCGGTTCCAATTGCATTGCTGCTTCAAGCTTTAGCGATGAGGGCGCTTGGTCAGGTTCGCCCGGGCGTTATTAGTCGTTGGAGTTATGGTTATATTCGAGTCTGGTTGAAAACCGATCTGCTGCGTTCGGCTGGCGAATGGTTGAGCGGCACGTTGTTCTGGCCGGTCTGGTTGCGGCTGGCCGGTATGAACATTGGACGCGGATGTGAAATCAGCACGATCATTGATGTCGTTCCTGAGTTGATCGAAATCGGCGATGAAACCTTTTTTGCTGACGGCATCTATTTGGGTGGAGCACTCCTTCATCGCGGCACGGTAACACTGGCAAAAACCAAACTGGGGAAAAATACCTTTCTTGGCAATCACGTCATCATTCCCATAGGCCAACAATTGCCTGACAATATTCTGCTGGGGGTTTGCACCGTTGCCGACGACCGGATTATCCGCCCTGGAACTTCGTGGTTCGGCCATCCGCCGTTTGAACTGCCTCGCCGAGAAGTTATCGAACTCGATCGCAGCTTAACCCATACCCCGTCGCGGATTCGGTATATCAACCGAGTCTTCTGGGAACTCCTGCGCTTCTCACTTCCCATTACTCCGTTGTTTGCACTGCCGGTATTATTTGAATTGCTGTCCGCCGCCGAAGAAACCTACTCAGAAACCGTATTTTTGTTTGTCGCCGTTCCGGCACTGGCGTTTGGAATGGCAGCCGCATTTTGCTTGCTAATTTTGGCGATGAAATGGTTGTTAATTGGCAAAGTAAAACCGGGAATTCATCCGTTGTGGTCTTGCTGGTGCAGCCGGTGGGATTTTCTCTATGTCGCCTGGGCGGTGTACGCACGCTCTGCTTTGGGAGCATTGGAAGGAACCCTGTTGCTCGGCTGGTATCTGCGAGCGATGGGATCAAAAATCGGCAAGCGAGTTGTGCTGGGCAATGGCTTTTCACACGTTGTTGATCCCGACATGCTGCACTTTGAAGACGGCTCAACCGTATGCTGTCAGTTCCAAGCTCACACTTTTGAAGACCGTGTGTTGAAAATTGACCACGTCTGGATTCGCCGCCGAGCTACCGTCGAAACCAATTCTGTGTTGCTGTACGGCGCAGACATAGGCGAGCAAGCTTATGTTGCTCCACACAGCGTGGTAATGAAGCGTGAAAGTCTACTGCCAAGACATTCATACTCCGGTTGTCCCACAAAACCCGTGTAAGTTTGCGCAAAAGCTTCGGCAAATACACAATACGTCCCTCTGCCATCGCAGAGGTAAACAAGAACAGCACCATACGTGATTCCTGATGTCGGAACACAGTTGGAGAGCGTATGTTGAATAAAATACTGAAAAAGAAATTAACAGGAATAACACTCGGCCTTTTATTTGCAGTAATCATATTTGGAGTGGCGGGATATAAAAGTTACGTTCCGAGCCTCCCTCCAAAGAGACAGACAACCACACCACCATCGCCCAAAAGTACTTCCGATTTTCATGCCATACCAAATACTGTAATTGCCTGTTCGAAAGAAATGCCGGGAACAACAAGGCTAACCTGGAATGTACAACCTGGCGTGTATCAGATACTTCGCGGTGGAGATACCGGGCTTGTGATTACCAGCGCCACGGCCTCTGGCTTTTTAAATATAGACAATATTTCCGAAGATACCGATTTTGTGCTGCAACAAGGCCAGATCAAAGTTTCATCCGAAAACCAATCCACCCCACCCGAGCAACCTGATCCGAAAAACTATACCTGGTCAACAATTTCAAAACTCACTGTAAAGACAATTACTATTGGCTGTAACGACACCACTACCACACGAAAGGTCGCGGGCCCCGTCAGAGGTATCACGTTTCACTTCTTAGACGGATGGGATCACGACTTACCGTGGATGATTGAGAATCAGTACAACAGCCAAGTCAGGAAACAAATCGAAACAGTGCTTGATTCATTCGTTGAGACAGGGATTAATTGGCTTAGAATCATCATCGCAGCGCACCATAGGCCTTATTACCAATACGTAGATTCTGGCAATCCGTTACCGAGTAACGTTCACATAAAACAGGTCAACGACTTTCTGGCTCTTTTACGATCGAATAGATTTACGGATAAATTCAAAATCGAGTTAGTTTTGATTCCAGAAATGAATAAAGACTTGAGCTTTCGGGATTCGGCACCGTTTACCCTCGACAAGCAATGGATAAATTCATGGATGAACAAGCTGGATTTTACCAACATAGGCATTGTCATGATGGGAGCCGACTTAATGCCCTGCGCTTGGGAAGGCAGTCAAATTAAGTTTCGATGCGGTGATGCATCCGGGAGCACAGTAACTCAAACTCATGCAAGATGGATTGAATCAGTTTGGCCTTGGGCACGACAGAATTGGCCAAATCAAAATATGAGCTATGAAGTGATCGCGGGTAGCTCAACTTTGGCCGCATCAACTATGGCGACCTGGGTTTCGGAGCACACCCCGGATGTTACCGTGGCCGCCGCTTCAATGTATTTTGATCTCCCAATTGGCGCAACAGTTCAGGATTATGCAAACTACTGGCGAGACGTCATTACAAGCTTCCGAAATCATTCCGTGAAACCACTCTGGATAGATGAATTTGGAAAAAGGATCGGGACAGGGTATTCCGAATCAGATCAAGAATATTTTTTTGAAGGCTTTCTGCGAGCAACCGTATGCGGAGATTTTCCTGATTCAATTCCGAAACTTGCCTGGGTAGGTGGCGATGATTACAAGAAAAGTCGAAAGATATGGTTTGGATTATTTTCCGGTTATGCCCCTGACAACACTCCCAAATTCCGGCCAGCCTGGAAATCGCTTTCTAAATATTATAATGCTCAACAATGTCCTTAAGAGTTGTACAGAATCGAGAGTGAGGATGGTTAGCGACCAATATGCCTTGCGACCATTTCTGGCTATCTACCAACGCAAGATCCATCGAAAGAAAAACATGCTCCTGAAACCTTGCTGCGCACTTTTATTACTCATTATTTCATTGTTTGCTGTTCAACCAGCTCTGGCGCAAACAGACAATCGAGCAATTCTCCATCGCAAACTTACGGCGGAAATCGAAAAGATCGCGACAAACTTTGACGGCGTTATGGGCGTAGCCATTCGCGATTTGACCACTGACGAAACCATCCTGTTCAACGCCAATCTGACATTCCCCACAGGAAGTTCCATCAAAATTCCTATACTGATTGAGCTTCATAAACAGGTCGCTGAAGGAAAATATAGACTGGCAGATCAACGGTGGTTAGAACGCACCGACAAAGTTGGCGGCAGCGGCGTCATTAACAACTTCGGCGATCATTCTTCGCAATTGAGCCTGCACGATTTGGCGGTATTGATGATCGTACTTAGCGACAATACGGCGACCAACATGCTGATTGACCAGACTGGAATGGCCAACGTCAACACAACGCTCGACCAGTTGGGGCTGAAAGCCATTCGTCTGAAAAGAAAGATGATTGATACGGCGGCTTCCGGGCGCGGAGACGAAAACATCGCCACGCCGTTTGCCGCAATGGAGTTGATGGCCAGGCTTTATAAAGGCGAAGTCGTCAGTCGCAAACTGAGCGACGATGTGCTGACGTTTTTGAAACTTCGCAAAGGCTCGCCAATCCCGAAACTGATTCCATCGAACATCACCATTGCGAACAAACCTGGCGGCATCGAAGGAGTCGTGTGCGATTGGGCGATTGTTTATGTCCCCAATCGCCCCTTCGTCATCACCGTGATGACCAATTACAACGGCGAAAGCGCGAACGCAGATGACGCCATTTCGCAAATCGCCAAACTGGCTTACGATCATTTTGCGCGACTGGCTCGTTCGACCGAATACGGCGCTCGAGTCCCGCTGGAATTTCTGAAGAAGAATTGAACAAGTCAGTACCGCGACCGATAGGGAGCAGGCTTTTCAGCATTACCGCTTGCTACCCCGCCCGCTACTGACCGGACAACTATTATGGCCTTACACAGAAAACGCGAAGAATCCGGGCGCTCCGTAGCTCGTGTGCTATTGGAATCCACCGAGCCGATCGAACTGCCGCCCGCCGAATTCGACGAACAAAACGCCACCATCGAACGCGAAGAATTCCGCCAGTATTTGCCGGAGCTTTTTTTTGAACTGCGCGAAGGCTGCTGGGTAGATCCGGCTCCAATGGTGCAAAGCGACTCGATTTTCATCATTCAAGGCGAAACCAGAGATTTCTGGGTCAGAATCTGGCACGCCGACAACTCACGTACCAGCATCGCCAAGATGCACGTGCTGAGCTGCTTGCCACCTTCCCCAAATCTCATGGTCAATTTCGGTAACCAGATGCCGTAAGCATTAAGTCATCTCAAAACAGTTTGAGGGTAGCTCATGCCATCACGACCACTTCTACGACGCGATTTTCTCAAACAAACCGCCGCTGTTGCTGCAATCCATTCAAACAATCCATTTATGGCTGAACCGCAAACATTCAAAACAGCCAAGGCGTTCTCAGCTTATCAGCAAAAGCGGCGTAAGCTCCTTTGGAGCTTGTTGGGCGAGTTGCCTGTCAATCATCGTCCGAAACCGCCGAAACTGGTCAAGACGGAAAAAGGCGACGGCTTCACGCTGGAACGGCTAGAACTGGATTTGAATGGGATCGAGCCTGTTCCAGCCTTGCTGCTGATTCCAGACAAACGCCAGCCGCGCGCGCCTGGTTTGCTGTACATTCATTGGCATGGCGGAACCTATCCGGTTGGCAAAGAAGAATTGCTGACAGGTCAGAAAGTTCTGCCAGCTTACGCGCCGGTTGTCGCCGAAAAAGGCATTGTCACGTTGGCGATTGATAGCTGGTGTTTCGGCGAGCGGCAGCACAACCCAATTGGCAAAACCGGCGAAGAAGATGCGTTCAAGCACATGCTTTGGCGAGGGCAAGTGTTGTACGGAATGATGATGTTCGACGAGCATCGGGCGCTGGATTACCTGCTCAGCCGCCCGGAAGTTGATCCAAAGCGAATCGGTGCATTCGGCATTTCGATGGGCGCAACAAAGGCTTGGTGGCTGGCGGCGCTTGATCCGCGCGTCAAAGCCTGCATGGATTTGTGCTGCATGACCGATTTTGAAGAGCTGGAAAAGATCAACAATCTGAAAGGCCATGGCATTTACTATTACGTGCCGAGCTTGCTGAAACATTTTTCGACGGCGCAGATCAACGAGTTGATCGTCCCGCGTCCGCACTTGAGCCTGAACGGACGAAAAGATTTGCTGACGCCACCGGCTGGCGTCGAGCGCATCCGTGATCATTTGAAACCTCTTTATCAAAAATTCGGCAAAGTAGAAGACTGTCGCATTGACCTGTTTGATTGCGCCCACGAAGAATTGCCAGAGATGCGTCATCTGGTCTTGGATTGGATGGACAAACATCTGGTAAATGGTTGATCTCGTTCCTGTTTGTTCGGCGTTAGCCTATAACCTTCCTTCACAAAGCCGCTCGCCCAGGCGGCTTTTATCTTTCTCGGCACACCAACTGCAAAAGAGTCGTTGAAAAGTACGGCTGACCAGCGCTTTTCGATCACCGCTTCGGCGTGAAGCGAGGATAACTTGACTGCATTGGACAATTGCCCGACTCCTGAACACGAGGTTCCGGAGTTTGTATTTCAGGCAAGCGACTTTAGCTCCTGACGTTTGTCCGCAAAATCTTGCGCCAGCTCAGCAATGCAGTCATTCACGTGTTCGGTTCCCGTCAAGAGAAAGGAAGACACTATGATCAGGCATGCTTTACGTATCACAACGATTTTCATCATCATTCAATCCTTGGCCTTGTTCCCGATTGCCGCACCATTCACTTCAGAAAAACCGACGCCGTTTGAAACCCGGCAAGCTCAGGAAATCAGCAATCTGTTCATGCAGCGCATGGAAGAAACAGGCAACCTTTCGCGGGTCATTGATGAATTGTTTGTCGAAGATTTTATGTGGCGATATGTGCATGAACAGAAACGCGAAATGGCAGAATCCAATTCTTCTGCCACTGTTTTGTTTGCTCCGGGGCTCAATTGCAAAAAAGACTTGTTGACTCAGGCGACGACGCAAGACTGGCAACGGTTGTACGTTGCGACCTACAACTTTTTCTACCATTTAATGGTGATAAGTCTGAATCAAACTGCTAACGATCTCTTAAACGACAAGGAGCCAGCAGAAGAGGTCTTTGAAAAACTTCTGCCATCGAATGTCACATTGCTGTTCGACAATCACCCAATCTTGAAAAACTTCATTGAAGCGAAAGGTGAGTCGAAAGCCATCGAAACAGTTGAAGAAATGCGAGGCGTCAGCGAAACGCTTGAAGAAGGATTGCGGCTGTTGCTGGAAGGGCAAGACAACCACACCATAAAACCGACAGAAGAAACCCAAAAACTTTTTGAGAAGCTCAGACAAACGGAATTCGCAGACCCCATGCTTGAAATTTCCGAAGGAGAATCGTTTGGTTATCCCACAGGCACTCGCATGCTGTTGGCGATGACTCCAATCTTTTTGGGACTCAAGCTGGTGGAAGTTAACGGAAAACAGAGGATCTTGTGGGCAGAGCCAATTGCCGGGGATTAACCGTAAACACCGATTGAAGTTCGATGACATAGCTGGCGCCGCTGCTGAAATTTCTATTGAAGGTTCAGCGGCGGCGTTTTACGTTTAGGCTCACTCTCCATTTTTCCTGAAACCTTCTGCACCCTTGCGGCACCAACTCGGCGTAATCAATCACAAAAGCGACTGGTGTATCTACTGACCAGTAAAGTCACAATACCCGTTTGCTTAGTTCGTTGATTGGTTGCGCAAAATGATCTTTTTCGGAACTGGCATTTCCGGCTCTCCGTATGAACAGCCGGAATAGAAGTCTTACGAATCGGGATTCAAGCAGAAGAAGGAGAGACCAATGGTCAAGAAACGATCACGCAAAATGTGGTTGATTGGCGGTGCATTATTTGTACTCGCCGGATTAGGAGTGACAGGCTTCGTAGTGACGTCGCGCCCGAAAAATGAAATTGATGCGTCACGGTTGGCGGCGGTTGAACGCGGCAACATCACCAAATCAGTTGTCGCCACAGGAAAAGTCGAGCCCATAGCCAAAGTTGAAATCAAATCCAAAGCCAACGGAATCATCAAAGAACTGAAAGTCCAGATCGGTGATTTTGTTCAAACCGGACAGGTGTTAGCTGAACTGGACAAGGAAAATCTGGAAGCTCGCGTCCGTGAAACCAAAGCGGCGTTGTTAGGGGCCGAGTCCAATCTGAAAGCCGCTCAGGCCCAGCTTGAAAAGAACAAAGTCGAGGCCGAAGGACCGGATGTTCCATTCGCCAAGCGCAATTTCGAGCGCGCAGAAAAGTTGTTGAAAGACGGTGTACTGCCACAACAAACCTTCGACGATTCGCGCAGTGCTTATGAGCTGGCGGTCAACCGTCAGAACGTAGCCCGCGCTCAATTTACCGTCAGCGAAGCCAAAATCGCCCAGGCCAAAGCTGAAGTGGCTCAGGCGCAAGCCGCTGTTGACCGTTCAGTGGAAGAATTAAATTATTCGACGGTGCGTTCCCCCATTCATGGCGTAGTCCTTTCGCGCGACGTCGAGATCGGTTCGCCGGTGTCTTCGATTTTGAATATGGGAGCCGCCGCGACGCTCGTGATGGTGCTGGGCGACATCAGTCAGGTGTACGTTCGCGGCAAGGTAGACGAAGCAGACATTGGCGTGGTGAAGCTCGGCCAGCCATCCAAGATCAAAGTCGAAACCTTCAAAGACAAAGTATTCGAAGGCAAGGTGACGCAGATTTCGCCGCTTGGCGTAGACAAAGACAACGTCGTCACGTTCGAAGTCAAAGTGTCCATCAACAATCCTGGCGGTGAGCTTCGCGCCAACATGACCGCCAACGCCGAGATCGTTTTGGAAGAACACAAAGACGTTTTGCTCGTCGCAGAAAGCGCCGTGGTCTATGACGCTCAGCGCAATGCTTCAATTGAGTTCCCTTCTCCGGCAAGTCCTAAAGGCAAAGAGAAAAAGCCGATTAAAGTCGGCATCAGCAATGGCACTCGCACCGAAGTGCTGGACGGATTGAAAGAAGGCGAGAAAGTCATCTTGCAGTAAGTCTGAATGCGGAATGATAAATGATGAATCACTCGGAACACGGGGCCGCATTCATCCTTCATCATTCAGAATTCATCATTCCTTATGCGCGAACTCCTGACACAAACTTACGCCAATCTGATGGCACACAAACTGCGCAGCTTCTTGACGATGTTCGGCATCATCTGGGGAGTGATTTCCATCGTGTTGCTGTCCGCCGTCAGCGAAGGGTTTCAGCAAGGCAATTTGTACGTGCTGAAAGAGCTTGGCAAAAACATCATCATCATTCGCAACGGCAGAACCAGCACACAGGCGGGCGGAGAACGCGCGGGCAAACTGGTCAGGCTTGATCTGGGTGATGTGCTTGCGCTGAAAGAAAAAGCTCGCCTGTTGCAGTACGTCACGCCCGAGTTAATGCGGAATGGGGTCAGCGCCAAAAGTGCCTTCAATGCCAGTTCCAGTCAGATGAGCGGTGTTTGGCCGGTGTACCAATTCATCCGCACAATCGAAGTGGATCGCGGGCGATTGCTGAGCGAACAGGACAACACCGAAGCCAGGCGTGTAGCGGTCATAGGCTTTGAAATGTGCAAACAGTTGTTCGCCGACCGAGACCCAATTGGCCAGCAAGTTTCATTGAACGGGTTGCCTTACACCATCATTGGCCGAGTCAGAAAGAAGGAACAGGATTCCAATTACACCGGCCCAGATAACAATCGCCTGTTTCTTCCCTACGAAACCATGCGGAAAGATTTTCCGATGGGCGGAGCCAACGACGCTGCGGATTCCGTCGGAACGATCATCGCTGCGCCTTACGAAGAAGTCGCCAACGAACTAAATCGTATCGTCGAACGCGAAGGCAAAATCAATTTTGAAAAAATCGGCCCGGTTGAATCGGAAGTTCTTTCGATCATCGCGCCGCGGCACAACTTTGATCCCACAGATCGCGAAGCTCTTTCGATGTGGAACACTGCGCTCGAAACGGTGTTCTTCAATAAGATGATTTCCAGCATGCGCGAATTTTTTATCGCGGTCAGCATCATCACCTTGGCCCTGGGCGGCATAGGCGTCATGAACATCATGCTGATTTCGGTCAAAGAGCGAACGAAGGAAATCGGCATTCGCAAAGCTCTCGGCGCGACTTCCGCCAACGTGCTGAGACAGTTTTTCAGCGAAGGTTTGTTGCTGACCTTGCTGAGCGGAACGATTGGATTAGGCATAGGCATTGGTCTTTGCAAAGTAGTCAATATGCTGCCGCTACCCGCGCGCTTTTCTGGAATGATAATCACCTGGCAAACGGCTGCGTTTTCGGTCGCGGCGCTGGCGCTGATTGGAATTGTTGCGGCGACTTATCCCGCAAGGCGAGCGGCTGAAATGCCTCCAATTGAAGCCTTGCGTTTTGAAATGTAGAAGTTTTGAGGCAAGCGACATCTGAACTTGTCGCAGCTTCGTATTGAATCGGCGGAGGTCAAAATAAATGAGCGAAGCCGCTAACAGTTTCAATGCTTTTTATGCTGCTCAAGCGAGCAGCCAGACAATCAGGCGTATCTTTCGGCAGGCTGCCGGAATTGATTCTTTGAACAAAGTTTTTGCGCCATACAGCTTTCTGACGATGGCCGATATGCAGCGAGTGAAAACTCTGCTTGATCTTTCCAATTCTCAAACATTCGCCGACGTAGCTTGTGGCAACGGCAGCATAGGTTTATGGCTGGCCGAACAAACCGGAGCCAATTTGACTGGCGTGGATATTTCGTCCGCCGCAGTCGCCATTGCCGCTGACAAAGCCGCCGAACTCGGAATCGCTGATCGTGCCAAATTTGCCGTCGGCAACTTTGAAAATACGTCGCTGGCAACGGAATCGGTTGACGCGGCGGTTTCATTCGATGCTGTGTGGCTGGCGACAGATCAGCAGGTTGCATTGAAGGAACTCGCGCGAATTCTGCGTTCCGGTTCCAGATTTGTGTTCACCAGTTGGGAGCAACACATCCCGATGCCGTTTGTAAATCATCCGGTGAAAGATTATCGCCCGCTGTTGGCCGAGGCCGGTTTTGAAATCGAAAGTTACGAATACCTGCCGCATTCGGAGCAATTGATGATGACCATTTATCAGCAATTGCGTGATTCTTATGAAGTCCTGATTTCTGAAATGGGGGCGGCGATTGAAGGGTTGATTCAGGAAGCCCATTTCGTGCCAGGCCTGATTGACGGTGTCAATTACATCAGTCAGGAAAATGGCCCGCACGTTTTAATCGCGGCTCGAAAAACTTAACTCAATCACGGCGCGCTTATGATTCTCAAAGAAGTCTTCGTCCAAGCCATTCAAGCCCTGGTCGGTCATCGCATCCGAGCTGCGATGACTATGACCGGCATCGCCTGGGGAATTGTCGCTGTCGTTTTGCTGATGGCGTATGGCAACGGATTTCATAACGCGTTGGCAGTTGGCTTCCGCCGAGCATTCAGCAATGGAACTGTCGTCATTTGGAATGGCCAAACCAGCCTGCAGGCTGGCGGCGAACGGGCCGGTCGCAAAGTTCGACTGAAAGAGGAAGACGCAGAGCCACTGAGACAACTCGGCCTGATCAAATATGTCAGCCCGGAATATGTCGAATCTTTGCCGTTGGCTTACGGAATCAAACAAACCAGCTCGAACGTGCGCGGAGTCGCTCCTGAATACGCCGAAATGCGCAGCGAAGTCGCGGAGTTCGGGCGTTTCATCAACTCTGAAGACATTGAAAAACAACGGCGCGTGGTCTTCCTAGGCTCCGAAGTTGCCAAAAAACTTTTCGGCAACTCGCCTGCCGTCGGTGAAACTATTCGCATCAGTGGACTGACCTTTGAAGTCATTGGCGTGCTGACGCAAAAGGTCAGCTTTTCCAATTACTACTCGCCCGACAAGTATTGCGCGTTCATTCCCTACACCACCGTCAAACAGCTTTGGAGCCAGGATTATGTGGACAATATGGTCATTCAGACCTTAAGCCCAGCCACGCACTTTCAGGCAATTAAGCAAGTCAAAGAAGTGCTGGCTGCGCGTCATAACTTCAATCCGAAAGACGAACGCGCGCTGAGCTTCAATGACTCTGTTGAAAACATGAAACAGATCAGCGGCATCACCGGCGGGTTAAAAATCATCCTCAGCTTTATCGGCGCATTAACCCTGATGATTGGCGGCATTGGAGTGATGAACATCATGCTGGTTTCAGTAACCGAACGAACGCGCGAAATTGGCGTTCGCAAAGCTTTGGGCGCAAAGCGTCGCCACATACTGATTCAATTCATACTGGAAGCCCTGGTCATCACATTTCTTGGCGGAGTGCTGGGCATAGCGTTGTCGTGGCTGATGGTGACGATTGCCGGGCATCGCCCATTCCTGGCTGATTTGTTGGAAGATCCCACCAAACAAACAGACATTTACCTGCTGCTATCTGGTGACGTAATTTTGACGGCAACCAGCATCCTCATGATCGTTGGCGTCTTCAGCGGATTGTGGCCCGCGCTCCGGGCTTCAAAAACCGATCCCATTGAATCCCTCCGGTACGAATAATTTCACGACGGGAATATACGACTCTCCACAATGGATTCTATCAATGAGGACGGCGCAACAGCGCGCCGCGCTTCATTGAAACAGGTGACCATCACTATCCGGCAAGCTTGAACCGCAACAAGCTTGCCGGAAACTTTCGGAGGGCGAGACCGTCATGGAACTGACTAAGCGACAAAATATCCTGAGCTGGGTTTTGCAAATCGCCGTCGCTGTAATTCTGCTGCAAACGTTATTTTTCAAATTCACCGGCGCCGAAGAGTCGGTTTATATCTTCACGAAACTCGGCGCAGAGCCGTGGGGGAGAATTGGTTCTGGCATTGTGGAGTTGCTGGCTTCGATTTTGTTGCTGACACCTCGCACGATTTGGCTGGGAGCATTGCTCAGCCTAGGAACCATTAGCGGAGCGATCATGAGTCATTTAAGCAAACTCGGCATCAAACTGACCCCGGTTGGCGATAACGGAGAATTGTTTGCGCTGGCAATTGTGGTCTTCGTTTGCAGCCTGACGGTTCTGTGGATTCGCCGTCGCCAGCTCCCAATCCTCGGTGAAAGATTGTTTAGCAATACGGTGCATGGCTGACCTGTTCTCCTTTGGTTGAGTTGAGGGATGATTGTAGACTCAGGGCGACGCAATGCGCGTTAACCTGAGTCTATTTTTTTGAAGATCAATCACATTTCTCAATCCAAACAAACGATGAACCCTACAATTTCCCGTCGCACTTTTCTTGCCGGAACAGTCGCTACGTTCGCGGTCGAAGCTTTCGCCCAACCAGCAGAACCGATCATAGACATTCACCAGCACACGCATTATTGGGGGCGCAGCAACGAAGATTTAATTCGTCATCAACGTGCCCTCGGCGCAACCAAAACCGTGCTGTTGCCCGCCGGATCTAAATTCGGGTTGGAAGCTGATTGTTACGGCAACGATTCAGTCGTCGCACTGGCCAAACAATACCCAAACGAATTCGTCTTTTTCGCTAATGAAGTCGCCGACCTGCCCGAAGCTCGTACTGTGATCGAAAAATACTTGAAAGCCGGAGCCATCGGTATCGGCGAGCAAAAGTTTTTCGTGGATTGCGATTCCAAACACATCGAACTGATTGCCGCCTTGGCCAAAGATTACAACGTGCCCGTGCTGATGCATTTTCAGCACGGCAAATACAACACCGGCTACGAACGCTTTCACAAAGTGCTGACGAAATTTTCGAAGGTGAATTTCATCGGCCACGCGCAAACCTTCTGGGGAAACATTGATCGCAATCACGATCAAACAGTTCTCTATCCCAAAGGCAAACTCACTGCTGGAGGGTGGACCGACCGCTGGCTGGCGGATTACGCCAATTTTTACGGCGACCTTTCGGCGGGATCGGGACTAAATGCGTTGTTGCGCGACGAAGAATTGACCAAGGAATTTTTCCGCCGCCACCAAAACAAGCTGATGTACGGCAGCGATTGCCAGGACGAGACCACGAAAGACACTCGATGCAGTGGCATCAAATGCCTAGAAGCAGTGAAACGCCTGTCACCCACAAAAAAGATTGAGCGGAAATTATTGTACGAGAATGCAAAGCGAGTGCTGAAGATCAGATAGGCTGGCCTAACGAATCAAACAGGGCTTTCAGGATTGAACGAATGCTGAAAGCCCTGTTTGATTTTCGACTACTTCTTCAAGCTGCGGATGTGTTTGACCACGGCTTTGATTTCTGCGGGCTTAATTTTGCCCTTCCAAGCCGGCATGAATTCGCCTTTGCCGTTGTTGATGGCGGCAGTGATTTTCACATCGGTGTTGGCTTTTTGCCAGGCATCAGTGGTGATGTCTTTGATGCCCTGTTTCTTGAATTTATCCACGCCTTTGCCATCGGCTCCGTGACATTTAGCGCATTTTTCAGCATAAATTGCTGCGCCATCCTGAAACATGGCAGGCGTTGTTGTAGCAAAACCTCCGACCGACAACGCAATCAGCGCCGCAGCCAGAGTCGTCGCAACAATCGTCAATTTCATTTTGTTCATTACTGTCTTGATCTCCTTAAGTTTAATGCCGGACTTGTCGCCGGGAATGAAAAGGGGTTACTTCAATTTTAGCATCCATTCGACAATTGCTTTCTTGTCAGAATCGGAAAGGTCCGGAAAATTGGCGGGCATAGGCTTTTTCAAACCATAAGCGCGCGCATCATCCATAATTTTCAACAAATCGTCCTGAGTGCGCTGCGGTTTTGCCGACAATCCTGACAATTTTGGGCCAAGATCAGGATCGCCCTGACCGTTAGCTCCGTGGCAATCCGCGCAGTGCTCAACATAAGCCGGAGGCGCTGCTCCGGCTCCATTCGCAACGGCGGCTCCCGCCAATGCCGTGGTAGCGCCAATGACTTGCGGTTCAAAGGGAACCTTGAAAAATGCCTGCGCCTCTTCGTCCTGCTTTTTGAGCTTTTCAGCAAACTCAGGGTTGTTTCGATCCTGATGTTTGGCCAAAAAGATCAACCCTGTCGCACCGCCAAGTATTAGCAGCAATGACAGAGTGGCAATCGGTCGCTTGAACGGATTTCGTTCGCTTCTGCGATCAAGAAAGGGCAACAGAAACAAAAGTCCAAACAGCACCACAGGCAGCACCGCTGTTGGGATAATTGCCCAATGACCCGGAAACCATTTCAGCAGCTGAAACAACGGCATGAAATACCACGGTGGACGCGCCAAATAATCTGACGACGGGTCTGCGACCGGGCCTAGTTCCGCAGGCATTTTCATCGCCAGAGAAACCAATGCGATGAACACCACCAGCATTGCCACAGAATCAAAGAAGACCTGTTTGGGGAAAAAGCGATCCACTTTTTTGTCGTCAAGGTTGTGATACGGACCGGCAGGGCCTGCTTTGCGGAATAGCATCACGTGCAATCCGGCCAGCAACGCCAACAACAGCGGCAACAAAAACACGTGCGTCGTGAAAAATCGCGACAATGTCACCGTCGTCAATTCGGTGCCACCCAACATGATTTTCTGTTGCAGAGGGCCGACAACGGGAATTTCTCCGGCAATGGAAGTGCCGACCTTCGTGCCAAAATAGGCAGCCTGATCCCAAGTCAGCAAATATCCTGTGAAGCCGAATCCAAGAACGATCAGCAGCATCACAACGCCCACAACCCACACCAATTCGCGTTTTTGTTTGTACGCGCCATACAAAAAGGTTTGCGCCAGATGAACGACGGCCATAATGACCATCGCGCTGGAAGCGTAATGATGGATTCCGCGCAGGATCGCTCCACCCGGAACGACTTTCTGGATATAAGCGACACTGGCGTGTGCGTGGTCGGCGGTTGGAACGTAATACAGCGTCATGGCAATTCCGGTCACCACCTGAACCACAAACAGAAACAACAACACACTGCCGAACACATACGCCCATCGAGCGCCGCCGCGAATCGGTTCGTTCAGCGCTTCGTCCATCGCAGCTTTGACGCCTGTGCGTTCGTCTACCCAATCAACGAGTTGGTCAACCTTGGATTTATCAGCCATATCAACCCAAGACCTCCTTTTGCGAAATGCCTTGTTTGAAATCCTGATAGCGAACTTTCAGCACGTCGTTTTCGACCTTGTATTCCAACGCATCCAGCCCGCGTGGAGTTGGGCCGCCTTGCGTATTGCCGGCAACATCCCATTTGCTGTCGTGGCAGGCACAGATAAACGCATCTTCTTTCGCGTTGACTGTGCATCCCAGATGCGGGCAAACAGAAGTGAAAACCGTAACCTTTTCGCCGTTGCGAACGACCCAGACGGCTCTTTGCGCCTGGAATTTGCCCCAGCCTGCGTCTTGAGAAACAACAACGTTGCGTTTGATCGGCTTGCCCTCTGGAATATCTCCAATCGGGCCAAGCTCAGACCAGTTTTCGGCGCCTGCTACCGAAAGAGCAGGCGAAACGGCAAACCGGCCAATATTCACGCCGAGAACTGCGGAAATTCCTGCGGCAATCAGTCCGGAAAGCACGCCTAAAAATGATCGGCGCTCGTTGTTCTCTTCTGTTGATTGATGAACTGACATGAAAAACGATCCTCCTGAATGTCAGATGTTGTGACACTTACAGCATCACAGACACACTTCGTGGCACGAAACCTGTGTTTGAAAGCATAGACTACAGTCAATGCAATAGTCGTACTGAACTACATTGTGATTTTGAAACCTGTGGTTGAAAGAGACCCAATTCTTATCTCCGAAAACGATTTTTGCAAATGCGCCTGCTGTCTATTTCCGTGTCCGAAAACGGCGAGACAGTTACCGCTATCTTAGCTAGACTTTGACTATGGTTATGGATCACCAAAGTTACTACCAAGCCGTGCTGACACACGATACGAGGTTCGATGGAGTGTTTTTCGTCGGCGTTTCGACCACGCGGATTTACTGCCGGACGGTTTGCACCGTCAAAACTCCGCGCAGCGAAAATTGCCGATTCTTTTCGACGGCGGCTTCAGCGGAACAGGCTGGTTTTCGCCCTTGTCTGCGTTGCCGGCCGGAACTGGCTCCGGGCAACGCGCAAGTGGATGCCGTCAGCCGGTTGGCGGCGTCAGCCATCAGCCGCATCGAAGACGGTTCGCTGACTGAAAAACGACTGGATGAATTCGCCGCAGAAATGGGCGTCACCGACAGGCATTTGCGGCGGGTCATCCAATCTGAATTCGGCGTTTCGCCCATTGAGTTGATACAAACACAACGGTTGTTGCTGGCCAAACGCTTGCTGACGGACACGAATTTGCCAATCACCGAAGTCGCATTTGCCAGCGGATTCGCCAGCTTGCGCCGTTTCAACGCGCTGTTCAAAGAACGTTATCGGTTGAATCCGACCGAGTTGAGAAAGCACAGACCAACTGTGGCAACCGAAACGCTGACTTGTGAATTAGCGTATCGGCCTCCGTTCGATTGGCAATCGTTGCTGGATTATCTAAAAGCTCGAGCGTTGCGCGGCGTGGAAACGGTCGAAGGTAATCGTTATATGCGAACCGTCGCGGTTGGAAAACAAATCGGCTGGGTCGTCGTCGAACCAGCCGCAGACAAATTCGTGTTGCGCGTCGAACTTTCAGCGTCATTGGCAAAGACGATCTTGCCTGTTTTGGCTGGCGTCAAACGCGTCTTCGACCTGAAAGCCGAACCGACACAAATTGCCGCGCAGCTTGGTGAACTGGCCGCAGATAATCCGGGCTTGCGCGTTCCCGGAGCATTCAGCGGATTCGAAATCGCCGTGCGCGCCATTTTGGGCCAACAGGTCAGCGTGAAGTCGGCAACGACGCTTGCAGGGCGTTATGTCGCAGCGTTTGGCGAGCCGGTGGAAACACCGTTTGCGGCGTTGACACATTTGTCGCCAACGCCGCAACGCGTCGCCTCTGCGGAAGTTTCGCAGCTAACGTCGCTGGGAATCATCGGTGCGCGAGCCAAATCCATTCTCGCGCTGGCTGAAGCTGTGTCGTCAGGTAAGCTGAATCTTTCGCCCGGCGGCAATGTTGAGCAAACGATGGAGCAGTTGAAACAACTTCCGGGCGTGGGCGAGTGGACGGCGCAATACGTAGCCATGCGCGCGTTGGCCTGGCCGGATGCGTTTCCGCACACAGACTTGGGAATTTACAAAGCTCTGGGAACGAACAAGCCCAAACGCGTATTGGAACTTGCCGAAGCCTGGCGACCGTGGCGAGCCTATGCGGTGCTGCATCTTTGGAAGTCTCTGGAAAAATCGGAGGAGGGAAAATGACGACTTACTATACACGAATTGAAAGCCCGATTGAGCCTTTGCTGCTGGCTTCGGATGGCGAATCACTGACCAGTTTATTTATGGTCACGCAACGTCATGGCCCGTTTTTCAACGAAACGTGGAAACAGGACAACAACGCCAAACCATTTGCCGAAGCGCGAAAACAACTGGCAGCTTACTTTGCAGGGGAACTGGCTGAATTCGACTTGCCGTTGAATATGATTGGCACCGAATTCCAAAAGACTGTTTGGCGCGAATTGCTGAATATTCCTTTCGGCGTGACGATCAGTTATGGCGAATTGGCCAATCGTGTCGGCAATCCCAGTGCTTCGCGCGCCGTCGGAGCCGCCAATGGTCGCAACCCTATTTCGATCATCGTTCCCTGCCACCGCGTCATCGGCTCAAACGGAAAGCTGACTGGTTACGGAGGAGGAATTGAACGAAAAGAATGGTTGCTGGCTCACGAAACCAGAAGCAAATAATTCTGCAACGTGCTGGAATCAAATGGCGACGCAGCGGGCTGGAATTGACTCGCCGCGTCGCAAAATCCCCTGTCATTCATATCGAAGCGCAACCATCGGATCAACCTTCAGGGCTCGCAGCGCTGGGACATAACAAGCCGTCAGCGCAACGACAATTAGTAACGACGCAATTCCAGCAAATGTAAGCGGGTCTGTGGCGCTGACGCCGAAAAGCAAGTCGTTCATCCAGCGAGTCAACACAAACGACGCAATCAGCCCAATGGCTACGCCAAGCAGAGTCAGCCCCATTCCCTTCTTCATCACCAGACTCAAGATATCTGCGGGACGCGCTCCCAAAGCGATGCGGATGCCGATTTCATGAGTCTGTTGGCTGATGGTGTAAGAAAGGACGCCGTAAATCCCAACCGCCGCCAACAACATCGCCACCACCGCAAACAACCCAATCAGCATGGCTGGGTAACGTCGTGTGAACGTCGCGGGTGAAGTCGCGGCAATCTGATCCATCGTCCTGACAAAGAAGATGGACATTCCAGGCTCCACTTTCTGGCACTCAGCGCGAATGACGTTGCTCAGACTCATCGGGTCGCCCGTCGTTCTGACCACAACGCTGTTGGCCATCCCGACGGAGGAATCCTGTTGATAGGGGTAATAGACGACCGAAGTGCTTTGCGAATCCAATCCCGTAATCTTTTCATCCGCAACGACACCGGCAATGAGCAGCGGAGTGCTGGTCGCTCCTGTCACGGTGATGCTTTGCCCGACGGCGTCCTGATTCGGGAAAACCCGTTTGGCCAGGGATTGGTTGATGATGACAACATTTTGCGACGACGCTGTATCCTGTTCGGTAAAGTATCGTCCGGAAACCAGCCGCACTTCCATCACGTTGAAATAGTTCGCGCTGATGTCCCGAATATTCGCTTCAATCTCGTCACCGGGTGCTGGTTTGGGCTGGCTGGTGGGATAAAACCGCGTTGTATTGCCACCAATCAGAGGCAGGGTTCCAACGGTTGCAGCGCCCCGGACTCCGGGAACGGCCGCCAAACGCGACAGCAATTGCTGGCGAGCGACAATGAGTTTTTCGTTTGAGGTGTATGCCGCGGGAGGCAAGGTAAAGGTAAACGTCAACAGGTTTTGCGGATTGAATCCCGGATCCACCTGGATCAGTCTCCACAGGCTGCGAACCATCAATCCGCCTGCCACCAACAACACCAAAGCTAACGCGACTTCCACAACCACCAAACCGTTTCGCAATCCCTGGCGAGCCGACGCCCCTGATGTTTTTCCGCCTTCTTTCAACACGGATTGCAGGTCAGCTTTGGATGCCTGCAACGCGGGAGCAAGCCCAAACAAGACACTGACCACCATGGACAACACAGCCGTAAACGCCAGCGCGGAGCCATCAATTTTCACGCCACGCAAATACGGCATCGCGTTCAACAAATTATCCGGAATGGCTGAGATCAATGCGTCCACGCCCCAATTGGCCAACAACAGCCCAACGATTCCTCCGGCCATCGCCAACACCAGACTTTCCGTCAACAACTGCCGAACCAGCCGCCCCGCCGAAGCTCCGAGCGCCGAACGAATGGCAATTTCCTTTTGCCGTCCGGACGCGCGCACCAATAACAAATTGGCGACGTTGGAACAGGCAATCAGCAACACCACTCCAACGGCAATCAACAACAAAACCAACAGTGGTTTGATGTTGCCGACGAACTGCTGATGAAGCGAAATCACCTGAATGGACGTTCCGGCGTGAGAATCGGCGTAGTCCTGAGCAATTTTCCCCGTGATGGGCTGCATCGCCGCTTTGGCCTGCTCAAGGTTCACGCCCGGTTTCAGTCGCGCAAAGACATTCACAAAGTGCATAAATCGCCGGGTCATCACACTTTCGCTTAACTGCCACGGAGTCCAAACTTCTGCCGAACCGCGCGGAGCAAATTGAAATTCCGGCGGCAACACGCCGATCACCTGATAAGAATTTCCGCTTAGCAAAATCGGCTTGCCGATAACGTCGCGGTCACCGGCAAAATGTCGTTGCCAGAAACCGTAGCTCAATAAAACGACTTTCTCCGCGCCTTGTTTTTCGTAGCTCTCATCGAAGCTGCGGCCAAACAGCGGAGTCACGCCCAGCACCGAAAAGAAATTCCCCGAAACCAATCCAGCATCAATTCGCTCGGAACTGTCCGCCTTGGTCAGCATGAATCCGCCGCCGCCTCGATAGGCCGCCATTCCTTCAAACGCGTCGCACAGCCGCCAATCCTGAAAATCGGGATACGACGCTTCGCGCTTGGGATAATTTTGCTGCGGCGTCGCTTCCCACAAATGCACCAACCGATCCGGCTCCCGATACGGCAACGGTTTCAGCAGCGCGGCATTGACGACCGAAAAGATCGCCGTGTTTGCGCCAATGGCCAGCGCCAAGGTCAGCACCACGACAAAGGTGAACCCAGGCTTTTTGCCAAGCGAGCGAATTGAATGTCGCAAATCTTTCCACAACGATTCCATGGCGTTTGTCCTCCTGCTTAGGGTTTTTCTTGCAGCTTCTTCAATGCGTCTTTTGCGCTGTCTTTTTGGGGATCGAGTTCGAGCGCACGTTGATAGTTTTTGATGGCCAATTCGGTTTGTCCGTCGCGCGCATACGCGTCCCCCAAACTGTCGTACACGTTGGAGGATTTTGGATAGTCTTCAACGTTCTGCTTGAAGATTTCGATGGCGTCTTTGATTCGCCGAGCACTCAGCAAATCGTACCCAAGCTGATTCATCTGGCCTTCGTCCAGGACTTCGTTTCCGGCGCGGGCTTTTCGTGATTCACGATATTCAGTCAGCGCAGAAGCAGCCCCTTTGGCCAGGATGGTTTTCAACAAAGTTTTGGCTGGCGATTTGTAGCTGCCATATTTCAACCAGGAGAGCGCAGGCTGCTGGCCGCCAATGGCTTCAGAAAGAATTTCAGGAATGATCGTCAACCCATTCGCGCTGTCAGTAAACACCACCAAGCCAAACTGTTGTTTGTCGTACACCACGACATAAGCTTTCGTGTTGCCGTTGTCGCCCCAATGCCAGAACGCCACGCCATCAGCGGTCGTTTGCAATCCCCACCCCAGCCCCCACGAAAGCGAGTCAGAAAGTTTCGCAGGCGGGCCGGAGGTGTTATTCGTGCCGCTTTCGCTGACTTTGATTTGCGGCGTCAACATTTGCCGCCACGTTGCCAGTTTCAGCCCAGTGCCTTTGGAAATCGCTGACAGGAATTTGCCAAAATCCTGCGCCGTCGTGCGCAAGCTGGCAGCGGCATTCGGACGCGTGGATTTGTTCACTCCGGTTGGCTGCCCCAAAGAGCTGTGGCTGAATGCTTGTTGGGTTTCGTAACCGTCCTGCCAGACATAACTGCTGTCCGTCATCCCCAACGGAACGAAGACCGACCGTTTCATAAAGGCGTTAAACTCTTCGCCGGTGATTTTCTCAACGACTTTTGCCAGGTACACGAATCCTTCGCCGGAATAGCTGAATCGTTCTCCGGGTGTGAAGTGAATGGTCAGCGGATTGTTTGGTCGTCGCCAGTTGGGAAATCCTGGCCTGTGGCTGAGCACGTGACGCGCCGTGATTTGGTTGATACGCGCGTCATCGCCCACGTCGTAATTGCCGGGCAGGTATTTGGTCAGCGGCGTGTCCAAATCCAACTTGCCTTCGTCCACCAATTTCAACACGGCATAAGCGAAGACAGGCTTGCTCAAACTGGCGGCTTCAAACGTTGTGTTCGCGACAACCGGTTCTTTCGT
>DAOMFR010000029.1:43411-55870 GCA_035429885.1 Blastocatellia bacterium | reverse complement strand
TTTCGCTGAGAAAGCGTTGAGTCGAGGTCAATTACCTGTCTGTTGGTGTTGAGCGGCGCAGACTATAGTTCCACCATATACGGCTTGTCAATCAGGATTCTCACCAATATCTTGTGGTTTCTTGTAAGTGCTGGCCGATAAAGGCAATTTTCTTTTCAGGCTGTTTTGGCCGGCAAAGAGGTGGCTTGGTTAAGCCAAATCGGCAAGTGTTGCAGTGCTGAAACTTAGCGGGAAGACGCCATCGCCTTCCCGCTTTCCGATCATTTTGAAAAATTGCCGGAATTATTTGAGACGGGCATTGACTGCGTCCCAATCAATATTTTGGAAGAAGGCTTCGATGTACTTCGGGCGTTCCGCCGGAGCGTAATCCAGCAGGAATGCATGCTCCCAAACATCCATAATCAGGATCGGAGTAAATCCGGCGACGTTGCCGGTTTCGTGCAAGTTGATCCAGTGATTCGACAAACGACCACTGGTCGGGTCCTGATAACAGGCCGCCCAGCCCACTCCTCGCATTTTGCCGATGGTCAGGAAGTTTTTCTTCCAGTTTTCATAACTGCCGAAGTTCGCTTCAGCCGCTTTGAAAAACGCAGAGGCTTTGTCCGGATCGCCGCTGCCGCCACTTTTCAGGTTGCCGAAGTAATATTCGTGCAAAACCATGCCGTTGTATTCAAACCCCAGACGACGTGTCAGTTCGGAATAAACCGGCATTTCGTTCGCGGTGATATCGCCTTTCGACAGATCAGCAATCTTTTCGTTCAGGATATTCGTGTTGGTGACATATCCTTCGTACAACTTGAAATGAACCTGCAAGGTTTTGTCGGAGATTCCGCTCAAGCCACTCAGATTGAAGGTCTTGGCCGTGTATGATTGATTGGCGTTTTGCGCCATATTGTCCTCCCTTGGTTAAAATGTTGAATGATTTTTGGAGATTCGCGAGCACAATTCGCTCGCACAGACATCTTAGCCGTTGAACCGGGCAGGAACAAATGAGGCAGGAATTTGCAGAAAGAAACGGTGGAACAGGCGGCCAGCCTGTTCCACCGGAAGAGAAAACCAAAGAAAGCTACTTGATAAACATGATGTAATCGCCGTGCGAAACGCCCATCATCAACAGCATTGGCAACGACAACCACGCGTTCGTGCGCGAAGCCAGAAATGCCCGGCGAGCCAGCTGGGCCGATTCCGGCGGAATGGCAGTCCCGTTTTCGGCATTGTCTGCTGTCCAGGCAATAATCTTTTTCTGGGCACGCCAGATGATGCCCCAAACGTTGAGCAACATGAACATGCCGATGCCGCCTCCAATGCCTATGGCAATGGTTTTGTTACCTTTGAACAGATAAATCACCAAGCCGGACATAATTAAAACGATAATCGCGACGATGACCGCTAAAACTCGGCCATCATTCACCTTCTGAATAGCGCCGTAAATGGCGGCATAAGCAACCAGAACCATCACCAGCCAAATTCCCAGCCAGGAATGATACCCGGCGCCGGCTGCTCGCGCGTCTGAAGGAATGATGTAAACCGCGTAATAGATCAATCCGACCAACACCGTGACTAACGCTCCCCAGCGAAAAAAATACAGCGCCTTGGGCATCAGTTTCGGGATGACTTTTCCTTTGGTCGGGCCATCAAGTTCTTTCATCAATGGCACGTTGACCAGATTGAAAAAGTACAGCATTCCGATCCAGGTGATTCCGGCAACGAAATGACCAAAGCGCAACACTGCGCGAAATAAATCGTCGGCTGACGGCACGGCCAGCCAATCACCTTGCAGAGCTAAACCGAGAAAGGCCGGTACGTCATTCAAATGCCCTGTAAGCATATGACCTCCTTGTGAAGTTATTTACTGTGGTTGTGAATTTCCCTGACAGCTTTTCGCCAAACAGCTTTTCGAATGCAAGCTATCTGCAAGCGCGTCAGCAGCGCCTGCATTTCAAGCCATTACTAACTGACTTGGTTGTGTGGTGAGACGCGCGAACCATAATCCCCACCCTGAATGGTGTCAATGGAACCGCTCGGCTTCGTTTTTCATGACCAATCTGTAAAATAGCCAAGCGGTTCTTTTCCCCGAGAACGAGTTGTAACCCGGCAACAGAAGTGACCGTCTCAGATAAACGATACTTGCTGACTTCAATTGACTGACAATCAAATCCAAAACCACAGGAGAGAACAATGAAACGATTTACTCTTTTCATCGCGTTGGCCGTGATCGCGTTTGGGCTATCCAGCTTGAAAGCGGAAGCCAAATTGACAAGCGGCATGCTCGAAGGCGCCGCCAAGTTTCAATCTATGGGACCGTTGGCGTTCGGACCGGATGGAATTCTGTTCGTTGCTGACACCAAAGCCGCCGCCATCATCGCGCTGTCCACCGGCGACACCAAGCCTGCGGCTGCCGGGAAATTGCTGAAAGTGGATGCCATCAATCAGAAAATCGCCGCGCTGTTGGGAACCGCAGCCGACCAAATTTTGATCGAAGACATGGTCATCAACCCGATTTCGCACAACGCGTACCTGGCAGTTTCGCGCGGTCGCGGAGCCGATGCCGTTCCAGTGTTGGTTCGCGTCAAAACCGATGGCGCGCCCGAAGTCGTTTCTTTGGAGAACGTGAAATTCTCTCGCGCCGATTTGCCGGACGCTCCGGCGGACAAACAGGTCGGCCAGGGAAATCGCCAAAACAATCCGCGTCGCGAATCCATCACCGACATCGGTTATTTGAATGGCCGGTTGTTTATCGCAGGTTTGGCCAACGAAGAATTCTCTTCGACGCTGCGTTCGATTGCCTTCCCGTTCAAAACCGTGGACAACGGCACGCAAGTCGAGATTTACCACGGCGCGCACGGACAGTTTGAAACCCGCGCTCCAGTTCGCACCTTCACCACGTTCAAGATCGGCAAAGAAGATCATCTGCTGGCGGCATACACCTGCACGCCGTTGGTGCAATTCCCGGTCAGCGATTTGAAACCCGGCGCGAAGATCATGGGCAAAACCATCGCCGAACTCGGCAACCGCAATCGCCCGCTGGATATGATCGTCTACCAGAAAGACGGCAAAACCTATTTGCTGATGGCCAACAGCAGCCGTGGCGTGATGAAAATCACCACCGACAGCATTGATAAAGTCGAAGCCATCAAAGCTCCGGTTCCTGACGGCGGCAAAAAAGGGCTGACGTACGAAACCATCGAAGGATGGACGGGCGTGGATCAACTGGATCGGTTTGACGCCGGTCACGTGGCGGTGTTGCGGCGCGGCGAAGGCGGTTCGCTGAACCTGGAAGCATTGGTGTTGCCGTAACCCTATCAAAGCAATCAATGTTCAACACAAAGGGACAAAGGATTAAAGGATCAAAGACGTTAAAAGCAGGACAACAAATGTCCTTGCTCTTTCTCCTTTGTCTCTTTGTCCCTTTGCCCTTTTGCGTTACCAGCTCGTTCTCCGCTCAAACAACACAACCCCAAATTTCAATCCGCTGGGTTCCACAGGAAGGCGGCAAGATGGCCGTCGAACTTGCCGGATTGAACGCCGTCGCGTTGCGGCCAATGGCCAGCTGGACGCCGCAACAATTCCAGCGAGTCTTGTCGGTGTATGCGGGTGCAACCGACGCAGGCTTGCCCCCGATGCTGGGCAAGTATCGAATCGAAGCAAACGCCCTGCGATTCGAGCCGCAATTCGCGCTTGAACCCGGCGTCACCTATCGAGCCGTGTTTCAGCCGGGGCAAGTGCCCGGAAATTCGGCGGCGGGCAATTCTGTCACGATTGCGACGTTTACTCCGCGCCCGCGCGACCTGACACCTTCCACCCTTGTCGCGCAGATTTATCCCAGCGCCGACGAATTGCCTGAAAACCTGCTGAAGTTTTACATTCACTTTTCAGCGCCGATGCGGCGCGGCAACATTTACGACCACATTCATTTGCTGGATGCGATGGGCAAAGCCATCGAGTTGCCTTTTCTGGAAATTGACGAAGAATTGTGGAATCAGGACTTCACGCGATTGACGCTGTTCATTGATCCCGGCAGGATCAAGCGCGGTGTGAAGCCGCTGGAAGAAATCGGCCCGTCACTGGAAGCCGGAAAAACCTATCGTCTGGTCATTGACCGGGAATGGCGCGACAGCAACGGAGCGCCGCTGAAAACCAGTTTTGAGAAATCATTCCGCGTGACGCCGCCGGATCGTCAGGCGCCTGATCCGGCGCAATGGAACATCGCCACGCCAGCGGCGAATTCGCGCGAAGCGTTAACGATCTCGTTTCCCGAACCGATGGAACATGCGCTGGCACAACGAATGATCGTTGTGGCCACAGAATCCGGCGAACCTATTCAAGGTACGGTCTCGCTGGAAAATCAGGAACGCCAATGGAAATTCGTTCCTGCAACCGCCTGGCGGCGCGGGCGGCACAACCTCATCATTCAAACGACGATTGAAGATTTGGCGGGCAACAACATCGGCAAACTGTTCGATGTGGACGTGTTCAACAGTGTGCAACGCCAGTTGACCAGCCAAACGGTGAAGCTCAGTTTTGATATTCGATAACCGGAGGAAAAGGATTCAATGAAACGATGGATTGCTCTTGCCAGCCTGATGATGGTGGCGATTGTTGGAACGACCTTTGTCACGAACGCATCACTTTCTTCCGCGCCTGATCCGGCGCATTGGCCACAATGGCGCGGGCCATTTTTCAATGGAATGGCTCGCACGGCTGCGCCCACGAATTTCAGCCAAACCGTGAACGTCAAATGGAAAGTCGCTCTCGAAGGCCGCGGCTTTTCGACTCCGGTGATCTGGGGCGACCGCATGTTTCTGACGACAGCAATCCCGACTGGAAAAACAACAGCTGCGGCAACGGGGCAACCTCGCGGAAACGGCGGAGCCGCTGCTGGCCAGGAACACAAATTCGTTGTTCTGTGCCTGGATCGCAAAACCGGCAAAACGCTTTGGGAACGCGTCGTCAAAACTGCCACGCCGCACGAAGGCTATCATCCGCAATACGGAAGCTTCGCGTCGAACGCGCCTGTCACCGACGGAAAATATGTGTATGCGTCTTTCGGTTCACGCGGAATTTACTGTTTCGATTTCAACGGCAAGCTGATCTGGGAAAAAGATCCCGGCGTGCAAATGAAAATTCGCCTGCAATTTGGCGAAGGCGGCGCTCCAGCGCTGTACGGCAATCTGCTGATTCATCCTTATGACCACGAAGGCGGCTCGTTCGTCGTCGCGTATGACAAACGCAACGGCAAAGAAATGTGGCGAACCACCCGCGATGAAATGAGCGCCTGGTCTACGCCATTGATCGCGGATTACAAAGGCAAAAAACAGGTCGTCGTCAGCGCGACGAAAAAAGTCCGCGCTTACGAACCTGAAACCGGCAAAATGATTTGGGAATGTGCGGGGTTGGGCCTAAACGTCATCCCGCATCCGGTGCAATTCAATGACTCCGTGTTGGTGATGAGCGGGTACCGCGACCCGAAATTGATGGCGGTGCGGTTGGGCAAAGAAGGCGATCTGACCGCAACCGACGCCGTGCTGTGGTCACAAACGCGCGGGCTGTCGTACACGCCTTCGCCGGTGTTGAATGATGGCAAGTATTACACGCTGACCGACACAGGCATGCTCAGTTGCTTTAACGCGGCAACCGGCGAACCGTACTATCACCAACAACGGTTGCCGCAAGCGGACAGCTTCAAAGCTTCGCCGACCGGCGCCGGCGAGAACCTGTATCTGGCCAGCGAGAACGGAACGGTGACGGTCATCAAAATGGGCGAGAAGTTTCAGATTGTGCACGCGACGAATTTCGACGATCAATTTTTCATCGCGTCGCCCGTCGTCGCCGAAGGCGAATTGTACCTGCGCAGCAAAACGCATCTGTTTTGCATCAGCGACGGCAAAACGAAATGAGTCAGTGGGTTTCCAGCAGCGCCAGCGTCGCCCATCCAGTTGTGGACATGCGCTGAGCATAACTTTCGCCGCCCGATGGCCGCGTGGTTTCTGGCCAACTGCCATCGGGTTGTTGTTCGGAACGCAGAAATGTTCTGCCACGCCGGATGGCAGTTTCGATCGTCGGCTGGCTGCGAAGTTCATTCAATGCCAGCAAGACGACCGCCGTGTCGAACACTTCGGCGGGCGAATCGGCATAGGGTCCCCACCCGCCATCGCTGGTTTGAGCCGATTGGATCAGTTTCAAACAAGCGGTTTGTTTTGCCTTGTCGCCGTCTGTGACTGCAAACAGCAACAACGCCGCCGCCGTCAACACATTGTTGGGTGAAGTCTGGCGCATCCAGGTTTCGGCTTTTTGAATTGCGGCTTTGGCTTCCGGGAGGTTCGCGGCTTTTAACGTCCGCAGCGCCAGCAATGTCGCCAGCGGAGTTCCGTACGTCGCGGGTGAGCCGGGCGCGTTTCCGCTGTCAATTTTCCAGGCTCCGTTCTCTCCCTGATCGGCGATGAGCAACCGCGCGGCGTCTGCCAGCGGGCGGCGATCTTTGACGTGTCCGGTTTCGATTGCCGCCAGCAATGAAGCCGCAAATTGAATGTTCGCCAATCGTTTGTCGCTGAACCCCGGATCGCCTTTGTTGTTTTTCCACCCGGTTGGATTCGACGCCCAGGCGTTCGTATCGGCCAGCGCGTTGGCCGGAACGTTTAAGCCTTTGCGCGTAGCGGCGTACAATGCCCGCGCAGCGTCTCCGTTGTTGTGACAGGAAAAACATCCGTTGGTTTTTGACCACGCCGGAACTTCACGAGCCAGAAACGCGATGGCTTTGATTTCGGCATCATCAGTTGAAACCGTGGCTTTGATCGTACCCAGACTCAGGCTGGCGGCGAGTGCCGCCAGCAACAAAACTTGTTTCGTCATTTGTTTCGTTCGCTGAAGAAGCATTTGAAGTTTTACAATTTCGCTCCGCCGCATTGATTTTACGTTCCCTTGCCGAGATTGCACATGCGAAGAAAAAATCTATTCCGTCTGCTCATCGTGTTGTTGCCGCTGATCTGGTTTGCAGTCGGCGCGCCTGCTCAATTTGCTCAAAAACCCGCGCAGCCAACTGCCAGCGCGGAGTTCGAAAAAACCTTACAACCGTTTCTGGCGGAAAACTGCATTTCTTGCCACAACGCGAAAAAGGCGTCAGGCGAATTAAACCTGGAACTCTTTAAGACGGCGGCGGCTGTGCTGGAACATCGAGACCAGTGGGAACATGTGCTGGTAAGGCTTCGCAATCATGAAATGCCGCCGAAAGGATTCCCTCAACCGGACGCATCGCAACTGAAAGCCGTGATGAGCTGGTTGGAATCGGAATTCGAGCGTGCGGACCGAAACGCCAAACCCGATCCGGGACGCGTGACGGCAAGGCGATTGAATCGCGCCGAATACAACAACACCGTGCGCGACCTGCTCGGCGTCAGCTTCAAACCGGCGGATGATTTTCCGCAGGACGATTCCGGTTACGGATTCGACAACATTGGCGATGTGTTGTCGCTGTCTCCTGTGCTGATGGAAAAATATCTGACGGCGGCAGAAACCGTCGCGCGCACAGCCGTGTTTGGCGCAGACCAACTCAAACCCAGAGTCGAACGATTGCGCCCACCAACAGGTCGCATCAAAGCCAGCACAACTCCTCTGACGGATTACGATCTGACAGGATTGAGCCTGCCGAATTCGTTGCACACAACGCACCGATTCCCAGCCGAAGCCGAGTACAACTTCAAAGTCTTCCTGGGCGGAGTTCGTCCGGCGGGGTCCGAGCCCTTGCCGCTGGCATTGTGGATTGACGGCAAGCTGGCGCAGACCTTCGATTTCGATCCGGATGGCATTGCTTCGTTTTCCGAAGATCGTCAGGATTTCGGTTCGATGACCTACGATTTCCGCGCGCGCGTTCCTGCCGGGGAGCATTGGGTCGCGGTTTCCATCCAGCGCCTTTACGAAGGGTTGCCGCCCAGTTACAACGGCCCGAATCCGTCGAAGCGCCCGACTCCGCCGAAGCCTGAATTCCGTGTGCCAAAACGCCCGCTGCCGCCCGAACGTATCGCCGAACTGAAAAAACAATTTGAAGCTCGCATGGCCGAAAAGGTCCCCGTCAATGAAGCTCGCGTTACGGGTGTGGACGTCATCGGCCCTTACAATCAAACCAAAGGCGCTTCAGCGGAAAGCAAAAAACTGGTCTTCGTGTGTGGCCACACTGAAGGCCATCACCTGCCAGCGTGCGCCGGCAAAATCATCACCAATCTGGCGCGTCACGCGTTTCGGCGTCCGGTCACAGCGGAAGAAACCAGCAAGCTGACGGCGCTGATGACAATGGCTCAGAAGCAGGGCGATTCATTTGAAGAAGGTTTGGTGCAGGCGATTCAGGCGATGCTGGTTTCGCCGCATTTTCTCTTTCGGATTGAACAACATGCCGATCGCGTCAGTACCGCGACCGGTAGGGAGCGCACATCGCTGACTGCGCCAACCAGTCAAAATTTGCTCGCGGCCGGTCGCGACATTGACGCACAATCCGCGCAGCCCATCGGCCAGCACGAACTGGCTTCGCGGCTGTCGTATTTTTTGTGGAGCAGCATGCCGGACGATGAATTGCTGCAATTGGCCGATCAACACAAACTCCGCCGCCCGGATGTGTTGGCCGCGCAAGTGCAGCGCATGCTGAAAGACCCGAAATCGTCCGCGCTGGTGGAAAACTTCGCCGGACAGTGGCTGGAACTTCGCCGGCTGGAATCGGCCAAACCGGACCGGGACCGCTTTCCCCAATTCGATGAATATTTCCGCATGTCCATACGGCGCGAAACCGAACTGTTTTTCGACAACATCGTTCGACAGGATCGCCCGCTGGTGGATTTCATTGACGCCGATTACACCTTCCTGAACGAGCGGCTGGCTCGGTTTTACAACATCCCCGGCGTGACCGGGCCGGAGTTTCGCAAAGTCACCTTGCCTGCGGATTGCAATCGCGGAGGCATCCTGACCCAGGCCAGCGTGCTGACGGTTTCGTCCTATGCGACGCGCACGTCCGTCGTGTTGCGCGGCAAATGGATTTTGGAAAACGTGTTGAACACGCCACCACTGTTGCCGCCGCCGGGCGTACCGACGCTGGACGAAAGCAAGATCGGTTCAGCGACCACCTTGCGGCAACAGATGGAACAGCACCGTACCAATCCCACTTGCGCGGCGTGTCATTCGCGGCTGGATCCGCTGGGATTCGGCCTGGAAAATTTCGACGCGATTGGCGGCTGGCGCACCATGGATGGCAAATTCCCGATTGATTCTTCCGGCATCTTGCCGGACGGACGCAGCTTCAAAGGCGTCTCCGAGTTGAAAACCATCTTGAAAGCTGACAAAAACGCCTTTACCGAAGGCGTGACGGACAAACTGCTGACCTACGCGCTGGGGCGAGGCCTGGAACGATACGACCGGACAACGGTCAAACAGATTGCCCGCCAGGTCGCGGCGAAAGAATACCGATTTTCCACTCTGGTGATGGAGATCGTGAACAGCTTGCCGTTCCAATATCGGCGCAGCTGAGTCAGTACCGCGACCGGTAGGGAGCGCCATTCCACAATTGGTGCATTAGCGAGCGATTGATTACGTTATTTATGGACAGGGCGATGAACTGCCTGATTTTGACGAATGGAATAAATAGTTGAGCCGGTACCATGATCGGTAGGGAGCGCCAGTTGGATGATGCGACCTTCAACCAACGTGCGCTCCCTACCGGTCGCGGTATTGACTCGGAGGAATCATGATCATCAGACGCAAACAACTTCCGCGACGAACTTTCCTGAAAGGCCTGGGCACGGCCATTGCACTGCCGATGCTGGATGCGATGACGCCTGCGCTGGCGGCTGCGCCCAAAGCGCCGGTTCGGCTGGCCTTCCTCTATGTGCCCAACGGAGTCGTCAACATTGACTGGTGGCGTCCCAAAGGCGAAGGCCGCAACTTTGAGTTTTCTCGCTTGATGAAACCGCTCGAACCGCTGCGCGAAGACATCTTTGCCTTGTCGGGGCTGGATGATCACAACGGCAACGCGCTCGGCGATGGACCGGGCGATCACGGCAGAGCTGGCGCGTCATTCCTGTCCGGCGTGCATTGCAAAAAGACCGCTGGCGCGGACATTCAAGCAGGCATTTCCGCCGATCAAGTCGCCGCGCTGGCGCTTGCCTCGCAAACGCGATTCGCCTCCCTGGAACTCGGCTGCGAAGATTCGCGCACCGTGGGCAACTGCGATTCGGGCTACAGCTGTGCATACACCAACAGCATTTCGTGGCGCACGCCGACCCAGCCGAATCCTCCGGAAATCAATCCGCGCATGGCTTTTGAGCGATTGTTCGGCACTGCCGATTTAAGCCTCGCGCCGGAAGTGCGTGCGCGTCGCGCGGCCTATCGCAAAAGCATCCTTGATATGGTTCGCGAAGACACGCAGAAGCTCACCGGCACGCTGGGCACGAGCGACAAACGAAAGCTGGATGAATATCTGTACGCCGTCCGCGAAATCGAACAGCGCATCCAGAAGGCGGAAACCGAAAATCGCGACATCACGCCTCCGTTTGAAAAACCGGCGGGCATTCCGACGACGTTTCAGGAGTACGTTCGCCTGATGTGCGACATTCAGATGGTGGCGTTCCAAACCGACCTGACGCGCGTTTCGACGCTGATGTTCGCCCGCGAAGGCAGCATGCGCGTGTACCCCGAAATCGGCATCAACGATCCGCATCATCCGTTGACGCATCACCGCAACATCGGCGACTGGATCGAAAAGGTCGCGCAGATCAACACTTACCACGTAAAACTGCTGGCGGAGTACCTGCAACGGTTGAAAGCGACCAAAGAAGGCGACAGCAATTTGCTGGATAATTCGATGATCGTGTACGGCGCAGGCATCAGCGACGGCAACAAACACAACCACGAAGACTTGCCCATCATTCTGGCCGGACGCGGCGGCGGCGCTTTCAAACCCGGTCGCCACATTTTCTTCAAACCCGGCGTGCCGATGACGAATCTGTATTTGACCTTGCTGGATCGAATGGGCGTGCAACCTGAAAAAATCGGTGACAGCACAGGCAAGTTCGACCATCTGAGCGATCTGAATCGCGCGGCATAAGTCCGATAGGAATTGAACCCACAAAAGACACAAAAGATGACTGAATTTATTTTGTGCTTTTGTGGGTTTGCGCTTTTTTGAATTGACCCCGCTTCCCTTTCCCAAGACACAATGAAAATCATCAAGGTGTTTCCACTATTGCTAGGCTTATTGATCGCAATGACTGAGCTTGTGTCAGCCGCCGAGTTGAGCGCCGGAATTGCTCGTGTGGAAATCACTCCGCCGGTTGGATTCCCCATGGGCGGTTATGCCGCTCGGCAAGGGCCGTCAACCGGCATTCACGATCCGTTGTTCGCAACCGTGTTGCTGTTGAAAGCCGACGGCGTCAGCGTGGCGATTGTCAGTTGCGATGTGCTGTCGTTTCCTTCCGAACGAATCCTGACTTTGGCGCGCGAACGCAAACTGGCCGACCACGTATTGATTGCTGCGACTCACAATCATTCCGGCCCGATCACCTGGCGCGATAAAAGCTGGCCGTCGCCCGATCGTCCATGGTACGCCGAAGCCGAAAACAGAATTCTGAACGCCATTGAAGAAGCCTCAAAAAAAATGTTCCCGGCTCGTGTCGCCGCTGGCTTCGGAGAAATCTACCTCGGCCACAATCGCCGCAAAGTTGCCGCCGATGGAAAAGTTACGATGTTTTGGCGCAACGCAGAACGGCTGCCAACGTCGCCCATTGATCCGACGTTCGGAGTCATTCGAGTTGACGACGAAACCGGCAAACCGCGCGCAGTGTTGGTCAATTACGCTTGTCACGCTGTAGTTTTGGGGCCGGATAATCGCCAGCTTTCGGCAGACTATCCAGGCTTTTTGCGAAAGCGCATCGAACAAGCCTTGCCCGGCGCGTTGTGTTTGTTTGCTCAGGGCGGCGCAGGCGATATCAATCCTTATCAAGACAAACAACCTGTTGCCGAAAACGGTTTTGGCGAAGCCGAAAAGACCGGCAACGCTCTGGCCGAAGAAGTTCTAAAAGTCGCCAACAAGCTGAAACCCGCCGCCAACTCATCTGCAAAGCTCCAAGCCGTCGCCGAAGTCAAAGAGTTCCCCGATCGTTGGGACACAACGAAAACTGTCAAAGCCGGTCTGACGACCTTGCTGCTAAACAATTCCATTGCCATTGCGACGATTCCCGGCGAACCATTTGTGGATTTGCAGATCGCATTGCGCGACAAGTCGGAAGTAATCAACACGTTTTTGTTCGGCTACACGTTTAGCGCGGGCGGCGAATGGATTGGCTACGTGCCGACAATTCGCGCGGCGACTGAAGGTGGTTACGGAGCCAATTCCAGCACAAACATCGAAGTCGGCGCTGGCGAAGCGATGATTGATCGCCACGTCGTCAACCTGTTCACTCTGATGGGCAAACTGAAAAAATCACC
>DAOMFR010000029.1:21908-43311 GCA_035429885.1 Blastocatellia bacterium | reverse complement strand
CAATGCGCAAAGTTTGCGCGCCGGAGTTTCTCGCGTGGATATCACGCCACCGCTCGGCGTGGAGTTGTGGGGATACTTTGATCGTTCTGGCCCGGCGAATGGAAAACTCGATCCGCTGTTTGCCCGCGTGCTGGTACTAGACGATGGACGGCAGAGTGTCGCGGTCATCACTCTTGATCTTGGTCGCAGTTTCGGGCCGCCGCAGATTGCCTGGTTGCGCGATAAAGCTCGCCGCCAACATGCAGTCGCCGAAGTCATGTTGATCGCTTCACACACGCATTCAGGCCCGGTAATTGACGACAGTTACGACGACGGCGTGCCGGAATGGGAGCAGCGCGCGCTGGAAAAAATCGCTGACGCAATTGGCGATGCTGTTTCCAAAATGAAAACCGCTCGCATTGGAGTCGGACTCGGCCAAACAGTCATCGGTCACAATCGCAGAGTCATTCAATCAGATGGTTCGGTCAAAATGCTCTGGCGCAACAGCACAGGCCAGCAAACCGGAATGATTGACCCGACGGTTGGAGTCATTCGCGTAGATGATGCCAACGGAACTCCGATGGCGATTCTGGTCAATTACGCCTGTCACCCTGTGATTTTCGGGCCGGACAATTTGCGTTACTCGGCGGATTATCCCGGCGCGATGGCTCGGCTGGTGGAAGGAAGTTTTGACCAGAAGCCGATCTGCTTCTTTCTGCAAGGCGCGCCCGGCGACATCAATCCGATGATGGATAAAACTCCGCTGGCGGAAAACGCGGACGCCATCAAGATTGAAATCGGCGAACAGCTTGGCCGCGAAGTCGTTCGCGTTGCCAAAACCATCAAACCCGAAGTTGCCGCCACGCCTGAAGTCGCCTTCCTCAGTGAAGAGATTCGTTTTCGCAATCGTTGGGATTTGGATTCGATGCGGCAAATGCTCAACCTGGCGTTTCCGCCTGCGATTGCCAAACGCTACCAACGTTACATCACGCCGGAAATCATCGCGCCTGTAACCACGCTGGTCATCAACAAACAAATTGCTCTGGTGGGATTGCCGGGCGAACCGTTTGTAGGTTTGCAGTTGTTGCTGAAAGCACGTTCGCCGATTGCGACGACGTTTATGACCGGTTACACGAACGGCTATTACGGCTACTTCCCTACGATCAACGCGGCTGTGGCTGGAGGCTACGGCGGAAACACGCTGGTGACTCGCGTTGAAGTCGGCGCGGGTGAACGCATGGTGGATCGGGGATTGATTCACATCTATCGCATTCTGGGAAAGCTGAAAAACAAACCTGAGCAGCCCTGAAATAGAAGGCACGCAAGATTACGAAACAAACGGAAATAACGGAAAGGACGAGAACTTTCTTTTCCGTTTATTCTGTTATTTCCGTTTGTTCCGTAATCTCCCCAAGTCATTCCAAGGAGACGTAATGATGAAAAGATTAAGTTGTGTGGTGATAGCGCTGGCGCTGTTGTCCTGCTTCGTTCAGGCACAGGATCGTGTCGAGCAGTGGAAAGGCAAAACCGTCATGGTCTTCACGCCGCATCCTGACGACGACGTGTTTGGATGTGGAGGCACGTTGTCGTTGCTGGCCAAGAACGGTAACAAAATTATCGTCGTGATTTACACCAACGACAACAAAGGTTCGTACGATCTGGAAATGACCAGTGAACGGCTGGCGCGCATTCGCAAAGCCGAAGAAGAAGCCGCGATGGAAGTCATCGGCGTTCCCAAAACCAATTTGATCTGGATGGGTTACAACGATGGCGAACTGGAATACGCTGAACCGAAAGCGTTATGTGGACAAGCGACGAAACTGATTCGCCAATATCGCCCTGATGTCGTGTTCAGTGTGGATCCTGGCGAATGGTATGAACGCTGGCACAAAAGCGATCATCGGATGGGCGGATTCAACACCGCAGACGCGATTCGTGCGGCGGAGTTTCATCTGTATTACCCAGAACATCTGCTGGTGGACGGGCTGAAGCCATACAAAGTTCCGCTGATGATGTTTTATTACGCCGCCAGCGAAGCCAATTACTGGGTAGACATCACCAGCGTCGTTGACCAGAAAATCAACGCCATCACCAAACACGTCAGCCAGTTTGAACCTTCGATCAACAAATATCGTCCCGATTGGGACGCCAAAGAGTTGGAAAAGCTGGTCGAATACCTGAAAGGCCGAGGAACCAAAAAGGATGGCAAAACGGTCGAAGCCTTTCGCCGCGCAACCGGCTTCAATCCACAATGATGTTAGCGGAGTTTGGCGATGTACAAACCAGCGGTCACAATTGTGGCGATCTTTCTTCTGGCGGTCGTGCCTGCGTGTCGTCAAAGCGTCGCGCAACCGTTCCCCCCGGAATCCTTTCGTGCGCCTCAGCCTGCCGAACCATTCCAACCAGCCAAACAAAACTCCGGCAAGTTGATTCACGTTCTGGTCGCGCTTTGCGATAACCAATTTCAAGGCATCGTGCCGGTGCCAGCGAAGATCGGCAACGGCGATGATCTCGCCAACAATCTTTATTGGGGAGCAGCCTTTGGTGTAAAAACTTTCTTCAAGCGCGCCACAGACTGGAAACTCATCTCCAGCACTCAAAATCCGACCGGCGAAATACTGGAACGGTTAACTTTCAAACATTCTACCAAAGATGTTTTTCTGGTTGCCGACGCCTATCGCGGTCGCGAAATCAAACGCGCCATCACAGATTTCTTCGAATTCAATGCAGGTCGCGGAACCAAAACAATCACTGTCAAAGCTGCAACTGAAACCGAGCTTCACATTGGCGGCAGCGCAGATTTGATTGCGTACGTCGGCCACGATGGGTTGATGGATTTCTCTCTGAACGCGCAACCCAAGAAAGCGGACGATCGGCGTCGCGACGCTGTCATGCTCGCCTGCATCAGCAAACGTTATTTTGCTGACCCATTACGAGCAACCGGAGCAACGCCTTTGTTATGGACGACCGGTTTGATGGCGCCGGAAAGTTATGTGTTGAAGGCTGCAATTGATGGGTGGCTTGCGGGTGAGAATGGCGAACAAATCAAAAAACGCGCCGCCGCAGCTTACAACCAATACCAACATTGCGGAGCTAATGCCGCGCTGAGGCTGTTTGCCAGTGGTTGGTAAACACCCAAAGGCGATTGCCCTCAACGTCGGACAGAATTTCTAAACTCTGTCCGACGTTGAATGCTGAAGACGCTTTATCAAATCGCTTATTGAAGCATGAAGTTGAAACTCAGTACTCCCTGCACCTTGACTGGCACATTACTGAGCTTGGTTGGCGTGAACAACCAACGTTGCGCCGCTTCCACGGCTGATTGACGCAATAATGGATGCCCATTGATTGCCTGAGCTTCGATCACTCTGCCTTCTTCTGAAATCGTCACGACAACTTGAACGACTCCTGCGGCGCGAGCGGCTTTGGCAATCGGCGGATATACTGGCACTGTTTTTTTCACTGCGCTGCCTTGCAACACACCTTCTGAAACTTTGGTTGTGCCTGCCGGTTTGACCTCAGCTTTTTTGAGATCAGGCGTCGGCGCAGGGGGCGGAGGTTGCGGCGGCGGCACATCATCAGTACCCACCTTGCACCCGATGCATCCATTGGGATTCTCAATTCCTCCAGGCAAGCCTGTGTAGCCAGTGATGACTGGTTTACGCCTTTCGAAATTCGTATTTTTATCAATCTCAGGAATGTCTATTACCTTTTTCGGCGGAGCAAAAATATCGAGCGGGGCATCCTGCCTGACGGTATTTTGGAATTTAACCTCCGGGGGAGCGGACGGAGCGGACGGCACAGGCGGAGCAATCATTGTCGCCAAATTGAATTCTTCTGCCAGCGCCGGACTGAAGCTGATGACGGTTCCGATGCCAATCAACAACAACACAACCGAATAAATCGCCGTGGTCACAACGAAGTAACGCCCAGCGCGTTTGCCGCTTTTTCGTTTCGATGATTCAACCAAAATGTCGAACATGGTGTTTCTCCTCATGAGCTGCGCGCAACATTTCGCAGTGCGGTTAAGACGATCAGCCGATGGATTTCGAGAATCTCAAGTCTCAGATTTGAGATTTGCCGAGCACAGCCACTGCTGTTCTCAGTTCAGGTTTTCAATCTGCAAGCCAATGGGAGTCGTTCCGGCCGCTTTCATCACGTCCACGACTTTGACGACTTCGCCGTAATGCACGGAGCGCGGCGCTTTGAGAAAGACAGCCTTCAGATTTTCCGGGCGGCCATCCAGCGCGCGATGCAACAACACATCAAGTTCCGTCAGCGTCGCAGCGGGTTGCGAATTCAACTGGTAACCGCCTTCGCGATTGACGGTGACGACCAAACTCAGCGTGTTTTCTCCTTCCGGCAGCGAAGACTTTTCAGGAATCTTGGTTTCAAACCGAGCGGGCTTCATCGGGCTGATGACCATAAAAATAATCAGCAGCACCAGCAACACATCAATCAGCGGCGTGACATTGATAAACGGTGTCGCAGAATTGCTCTTTTCTTTCATTGAAAAACTCCTTTCGCGGCGCTCAACGGGTTACGGCCGCAGTGGCACACACCTCGGCATTCAGGCTTTTGGCCGACTTGCGAGCCGCAGATGTTTTGGGTTTTGGATAGAGGTATCCCTGCCGATTGATTGCGCAACCAACCGGATTCGGGATGACCTCACACTGTCGTTGAATTGGCCAGCTTAGCCGGAGATGCTGGCTTTGATGTCAATCTTGCTGAGAATGACAACTGCCTGGGGATTGGTAATCTGTCGGCGAGCAGTCGGTTGGAAACTCGCCTGTTGCGTGATCGCAGTTGAAAACTTGGTCATCGTCGCCTGATCGGTGGGCGTGACGATTTCGTTAATCGAAGCGCGTCCATCCTTGTTGACCTTGAGCGTGGCAATGACTTCATCACCTTCGGAAAGACTGGCTCCCAGGTTCAATAATTCGCCGGACGGAATGAAAATCGGCGGCGGCGGCGGCTGGAAAATCGCCATCCGAAATTGAATGCCCGTGTCGGTGGACTGTGCCGGGATGGCATCATCGCCGACCAGAACCTCTCGTAACGCTTCAGCCAGCGCCAGTGTGCGGTATGCAGGCTGCATCACTCCGGCCAATGTCACAATAAACAATACTGAGGAAACCAACGCTCCGATGCCTTGTGAAAACAGCCGTGTGCGCCAAATGTCGATGAGTTCCGCACGACTGCGTTTGATGCGTTCGTGAGCGCGCGCTTCAACACGCAACGCTGCCTGGATCTGCAAAGTCAGGTCAATTTTCGCCTTCTTACTGACAGGCGGTTTGGGGATGTCCAAGGCTTGAAGCCCGGAGCGCAGACTGCGTAGTTCGGCTGCTCGATGACGGCAGTCGGCGCAACCACGCAGGTGTTTCTGCACCGCCAACTGTTCGTGTTCGTTAGCCTGGCCATCAAGCTGCGCAGAATATAAAAATGAAAACTCCTGACAAATCATGGCTCGTAAAATCTCAAAATCTGTTTTCTCAGGCGGCGCTGCTCATCGTGAGCGCAGTGTCAATGAACCAAAAACCGGTTGTTGCTGACCCGTCTTTAGTTCGTTCGAGTTTCGCCGACCCATCGGCTATGAGCGTCGAAAAAACGCTCACGATGAGCACCACCGCCTGAAAACCTCACCTGGTTACATACGAGGTGAAGATCGTTTCTCCTGCTTGAATCACTTCTCGCAACATCTCGCGCCCGCGAGCGATGCGTGATTTCACTGTGCCTACTGAAACTTCCGTGACGTAGGCTATTTCTTCGTAACTTAATCCTTCAATGTCTCGCAGTATGACTGCGATCCGAAAATCTTTTTTCAACGCGCACAACCCCGATTCAATCCGCCGACCTCGTTCGCGCGACAGGGTTTCCGCTTCGGGCGAGACCGCATCGCTTTCCAATCCATCACCCAGCGAACGATCGTCATCACTGCTTAATCCCAGCGGAGCATCCAGCGAAGCTGTGTTGCCGCGTTGACGTCGCCGCCACCAGCGCTGTGTGCTGTGCGCCTGATTGATCGCAATGCGACAAATCCAGGTTTTCAAACTGGCATCGCCGCGAAACCGAGCAAAGTGGCGATAGATTTTCAAAAACGTTTCCTGAGTCGCGTCTCGCGCGTCTTCGGCATCACCCAGAATCCTGAACGACAGGGCGTAAACCAGTGGCTGGTACTCTTCCACCAGTTCGTCGAATGCGCCCATTTCGCCAGCTTTGAGCCGGTCCAGTAGCTTGGATTCATAAAGACAAGTCTGTGCTGCACGCGGCGCTTCTCGCTCCGCCACTCGGTCAGCAACTCCGAACTCTTCCAGTCCGGTAACCAGATATGCCTCATTCTCAGCAAGCATCAGCGCCCATGCTCCTTTTTGTGGTCATCATTTATTGACGGCGTCAATCCGCGCACCGGCAATCGTTGTACTGGCAACCCGTTACGGGCTTGACCACTTCGTTTTCAAATGGGTCGTTCGTTGAATTTCGGCAACCGAGTTTTTCATCAGCGCCGCGCTTTAATCTGTGTGACAGCCAGTTAGACTCCAAGCCAACACCAAAGTTCCAGCCGCATAATAATTTTTCTACACCCTTAGGGGAAGCTGAACGGTTCGCGGTACACTGCGCAACGAATTTTTATGGACAGGCTAATTCTCTTCAATAAACCTTATCACGTGATGTGCCAATTCACGGGCGAAGAGTCTCGCCCCACGCTGGCAGATTACATCCCCGTGCCAGGAGTCTACCCTGCCGGGCGACTGGATTTCGACAGCGAAGGTTTGCTGTTGTTGACCAACGCCGGATGGTTGCAGCACCGGATTGCCGATCCCAAACACAAATTTCCCAAAACCTATCTGGTTCAAGTGGAACGAGTGCCGTCCGAGCAGACGTTGAAACAACTGGCCGAAGGCGTGACATTGAACGACGGAGTAACTCGCCCGGCAGAAGTCGAGATGGTTGGCGAACCGAACTTGTGGGTGCGCGTGCCCCCAATCCGCGTGCGTAAAACTGTTCCCACAGCCTGGTTGCGACTGACCATCACGGAAGGCCGAAACCGGCAAGTGCGCAGAATGACAGCGGCCGTCGGCCACCCGACATTGCGACTGATTCGGGAAAGAATCGGCGATTGGGAGCTTGGCGAGTTGCAACCCGGCGAGTACCTGGAAGTAAAATGTCCATTACCGAGTCAATATCGTGACCGATAGGAAGCGAACATCCACAAAGAATTGCTTCTGAAAACAAAGAGGGTTCGATCATGAACTGGGCTGAGTTCAAATCCGCGTCTCCTGAATTGGCTGAGGCAGGCGAAAAATTATTCGAACGAGTCGGTGTTGTGATGGTCGGTTCAATCCGCAAAGACGGCTCGCCGCGCATCAGCCCTGTCGAACCGTTGTTTGCCGGTGACGAGTTGTACCTTGGAATGATGCCGGAAACGTTCAAAGCTCAGGATTTGTTGCGCGATGGACGCTGCACAATTCACAACGTCATCAGCGACAAAAACGCTCCCGAAGGCGAATTCAAAATCAACGGATTGGCGCGCAATGTTCAGGACGAAACCGAGCGACAGACTTATTGCGACGGACTAAAAAAGAAAATTGGCTGGAGCCCCGAAGGCATGCCGTTCGCTCTATTTGCCATTGAGGTTCACAGCGCAGGGCTTTTCGTCATGTCAGCCCAGGCCGACGACCCAACTCAGGGGCGTCAGGTGACCATCTGGCGAGAAGGCGAACAACCCAACCCCTTTCGACAAGGAATTGACGGCAAACTTATCCCAATCAACGAGTAATTTATGATTTCTCCCACTGACGTGCTTCAAGCCGAAACCCGCATCCGACCATTCATCGTCAAAACTTCGCTCGATCCGTCGTTTCGTCTGAGCGATCTGGCGGGGTGCGACATTTGGTTAAAGCTTGAACAAACGCAATACACCGGATCATTCAAATTGCGCGGCGCTGCCAACAAAGTACTGTCGCTGACACCCGAAGAAATAGAGCGCGGCGTCATCACGGCTTCGAACGGCAACCATGGCATTGCGGTTTGTTACGCTGCGCGGCAAGTCGGTATCACGCCACAGGTGTTCATGCGACACGGAGTTTCGGAAGCCAAGCTTGGCTTGATTCGCTTGTTGGGCGGCGAGCCAGTTTTTTTCGGCGAAGATCCGTTGGAAGCTGAATTGAAGGCTCGGCAAACGGCCAACGAAACCGGAAAGATTTTTATATCGCCTTATAACGACGCTCAAGTTGTCGCCGGACAAGGAACCATCGGCGTGGAATTGCATCGGCAGTTGGAGGACATTGATTCGGTTTTCATCACCGTCGGCGGCGGCGGATTGATTTCCGGAATCGCAACTTACTTGAAAGCCGTCAGCCCAAAAACTCGAATCGTCGGTTGCTGGCCGGAAAATTCGCCCGTGATGTTTGAATCACTGAAAGCCGGTCGTATTTTCGATTGCCCGGAAAAACCGACCATCAGCGATAGCACAGCGGGTGGTTTGGAACCTGATTCCATGACGTTTGAAATGTGCCAACGGCTGATTGACGATCACGTGCTGGTGTCAGAGGAAGAAATCAAACGAGCAATGCGCATGCTGGCCGAACAAGAACGCTGGATTGTGGAAGGCGCTGCCGGAGTAGCGCTGGCGGCGTTACTGAAAGAGCGGCAACGATTTGCCGGACAGCGTTGCGTGGTGTTGCTTTGCGGGCGAAACATTGCCGCGGAGAAGATGCGGGAGCTTTGGCCGTAGCCTCGATGAAGCGATAGAGAGACGGAGAGATAGCGGGATAGAGAGAAAGGGGCCGGAAAGCATGAAGAACAGGTGGTTGAATCTCCCCGTCCCTCAGTCCCTCACTTTCTCCATCCCTCTGTCTCTCCGTCCCTCAATCTCTCATTCATGCGCGGCGCGACGAATGCGATCCATCAACGCCAGCCCCAACCCTTCTTCGCTGACTGCCTGACAGTAAATCGAATTGATTCCCGCTTCGTCGCATTCGCGGAAAAATTGAAACAGCGAATGCGCATACTCATCCACGTCGTTGCACAAGTGAACTTTCTGAAAAGCATCTGGGCGAGGCGGCGGGTCAATGCCGATATACGCTGCGCCTTCGCCAAAGAAAGTGAATTGAAGAAAGTTGCTGACGAACACTTGGGCGCGCGGCGAATAGTGGCGGTATTTCATGCCTGGGCTTTTCGGCGCTTCGGCGGAAGTTGAATCGGCGATCTCCGTTTCCGGGATGACTTCGCGCAATTGTTCCAAAGTCACGCCACCCGCTCGCAAAATGACAGGCACGTCGCCTGTGCAATCCACCACAGTAGATTCCAGACCGACATTGGTTTGAGTGCCCTTCAAAATGCAGGCAATGCGTCCATCCAAATCTTCGCGCACCGCTTGCCAGGTTGTAGGGCTCGGCCGGCCTGACAAATTCGCAGACGGAGCCACGAGCGGAACTCCGCAGGCTCTGAGCAATTGCTGCGCAGTGGGATGACTAGGCATTCGGACGCCAATGGTTTTCAACCCGGCTGTGGCGATCGCCGGAACTTGTGAGTGTTTTGGCAACACCAGCGTCAACGGGCCCGGGAAAAACTTATCAATCAGTTTTTCAGCAATGGGAGTCACTTCGCTGGCAATGGTTTTCAACTGCGACAGGTCGGCGATGTGCGCAATCAACGGATTGTCTGAAGGGCGACCTTTCGCTTCGAAGATTTTTCGAATGGCTTCTTCGGCGAAAATATTCGCGCCCAATCCGTAAACGGTTTCGGTTGGAAACGCCACGACTTCGCCAAACGCGATGTATCGGGCAGCAAGAGTTGGCGACTGAGTGATCTTGGTTTTCATCGGTGATCGGTAGCCGGTGACCAGTGGTCAGTGTGTCCATGCACACTGACCATCAAACCGGCCACCTGCCACTATCTGGAAATCGAACGGCCTACGCTGACAAAGTCCAGTGTTGAGGTCGAAGCAGTGAATTCGAGCGAAAGCGGCGAGAATGAAGAACGAATTCTGCTGGCCGTCACTTTATATGTGGTGCCAGGCTCAAATCCCGACTGATTCCAATTTCCCTCGCTGTCTGTGATGACGCTGCCCGGAATATCTCCGCCTCCCGCCACGCGCGAAAAACTCAATGTAACACCCAACATTGGAACGCCTGTGGAACTTGCCACTTTGCCAGAAACAGAAAACAGCGGAGCGACTCCAGGCTGCGAAATTTTCACTGTTCGACCAGCAATCAGCAATGACCCAGTGCGCGCGTTCGGACTGGTGTTGGCAGCGACGTTGAAAAAGACCGCGCTCAATCCCGTTCCAGTTTGTCCGGCAGTCACGGTAATCCATGAAGAATCACTGACGGCTCGCCAGGTAACATTTGGCAACGCCATCACTGTGATGTCGGCTGCGCCACCTTTGACGCCGAAAAGAAACTCGCTGGCGTCCAATGACGTCGCGGCAAGATCAACTGCGGCTTTGATGTCCAACCGTCCAAAGCCATACACTGAATTCGGGATAAATGTGCTGGTCGAACCGCAATCCGTAACCGTCACTCGCACAGCCGATTCGTTCAGGATGTTTTCCGTTAAATCAACTTTGCCGCGAAGTTCCGGGCGTGCCGACCACAACAACGCGACGGCTCCGGCAACATGCGGCGTCGCCATGGAAGTGCCGCTGAGCAACGAATAACCGCCCCCTCGAATTGCCGACCGAACCAAAACGCCCGGCGCGGTAATGTCGGGTTTCAAACGGTTGCTGCCGTCAATGGTGACCGGGCCGCGACTGCTAAAACTGGCAATTGTGCCTGTGCTACCGCTAATGGCTCCGACGGTGTAAACCGCATCATAAATTCCCGGAGGATCTTTGACCGTTGAGCAGCCGGAACCACTGTTGCCAGCCGCAGCGACCGTCAGAATTCCGGCAGCGCGATGCGCTTCAAGCGCAGCTTTCAATGTGTTCGGCTCGCAACCTTCGGATGGCGGACAAGTCCACGAATTTGTGGTGATGTCCGGCGCTTTGGTCGGATCGCCTTGAGCAGCCGTCGCTCCGTTCGGATACGGAGCGAGCAGCCATTCAATACATTCCAAGTACGTTGAAGGTTTGCCGTCGCCCAGATTCATATTCCGGCAAGCAATGAATTTCGCGCCAGGCGCAACGCCAACCTGATTCGCTGCACCATCCGAACCGAGAGCGGAACCCAGCGTATGCGTTCCGTGACTGTCGTCGTCACAGGGCGCAACGGTATCTTTAGTGCAATTTCGATTGTCGACGTGAATGCTATCGTGCCAGTTGTAATCGTGGTTGGCATTGGTTCCGTCCCATCCACGGTAATGGGTTTTCAATGCGGGATGGCTCCATTCGACGCCGGTGTCTTGGCCACCAATGACAATTCCCTGCCCTGTAAATCCTGCTGCCCAGACTTCCGGAGCGTGAATGTAACTGACTCCCGGCTCTATATCTTGAGGAGCTTCAGCAGCCGAACGCGCCGCTTTCAGAATGTCTTCTTCGCTGACATCCACCGGTCGGACACCGCGAATTTCGGGATTGCCCGCGATGCTTGCGACATCCTGGCGAGCTGCAATTTCCATGGCCAGTTCGCGCGAACCTTTCACCAGCACAGCATTGACGATGTAAAACGATTGATGCTCGACCTTGCGATCTTCCAGCCAGGCGAGCAACGACGATTGGGAATTTTCCGCTTTGGCGCGCAAGGCATTGAACACATAACGGCCTTTTTGTTCTTTGGTTTCCAAACTGTAGGCGGCGCTCAAATCTGCCTGATCGCCAAGCATAACCAGAAATTCGGCTTCCTGGCCGTCAGCGGTTTTCGCCAACACCCACGGAGCCACTTTCTTCAATGCACGCTGCTGCGCAATTTGCTGCAATTCAGTCTGACTGTTGCCGCTGACTGAACTCGCACGGGCGATTAATCCGCCGGCTAGCAAGCCGGTCGCTGTGAGGATCAATAACAACGCGATAAAACGTGACCTTTTCATTACGACACCACTCCTTTGCTCAACGCGAGCAAACAACAATTTCCTGTTGGGCCAGGATTGGGGCAGGAAAATAATAGAGATGAAAGAAGTTCGTGGGGTCGGTAAGTCGGGGGCAATTGTGCATATTCAAGCGCCAATTGTCCACATCAACTTGATTTAGCGAAATAAATCTTCAATTGATAGCCGCCAGTACGAAATTACAAATGTGCTTAATACCTCATTGCACGAACTGCGGCGTCCGACCAGGCTTCCAGCGGAGCAAAATCATCGGTCAAAACAACGGCATGATCGCGCGGCAATTCAACTTGGGACTTGAAGACGGAATCAATGTAATTCATCTGGCGAATGTGATCGGCCACCTTCATCGTGAACGGTGCAGGTGTTTCCGGCAATTCGCCGCACACCAGAAACATGGTCGAAACGAAATTCCCAGTGTTCAATCGAGAATCGCGCTGTTTGGCCAAATACAGGTTCGGAGAAAACACCTGGGTTTTGCCAAAGACACTTTCCAAGGTCATCACCACCGAAGAAACCAGCCGAGCCGCTTCGCCTGAAACTCCACCAACGATATTGGCGACGATCAATCCATTTGGAGCCAGCTTCTCTTTCAAATCTTCGAAGGCTTCGCGCGTCAGCAAATGAAACGGCGGCGAATCTCCGCTAAACGCGTCCAACACAATCACATCGTACTGCTCTTTGAGCCGTGCGGTTTCGGTTCGCGCATCGCCAACAATAACTTTGACCGATTGCGGCAAGCCGAAATGCTCGCGCGAAACTTTTTCGGACATCGGATCAATTTCAATGACCGTTACTTCGGAACCGGCTTCCGCCATCGCTCGCGAATACACTCCGGCTCCCAAGCCCCAAATCAACACTTTTTTCGGCACGCCTTTGGCGGTCGCCAGCCGCTCCAACCCGTAAGCGTATGGAGCATTCGACAAATCGCCGATCATCGACCCTTGCTGGACTCCATTCAAAAACAAATATCGTATGCCACCTTCATCGCTAACGACCAGATCACCATAAGACGACGGAACACGAGCCGTCACGCGATGCGGTTTGTTTTTGTACATCACTTCGCGATCAGCTTCCTGACCTGCAACAGCGGTTGCGACCGAAGCCAGCGCCAACCCGACCAACAACAACACCGCCTGTTGCATTCGCTTTCTGATCAGCAAATACCATAGCGGCACAATCGCCAACACGACAGCCGTGCCAATGATTGCTGCGTGTACGCTCAAATTGGGAATTATCAAAAGAGAAACTGCCAAACTACCAATGACTGAACCGATGGTTGAGATTGCGTACAGGTTGCCTACGCTGGTCCCAAGACTGAGTTGATTTGCCGCCGCTCGCACGGCCATCGGCGAAACCATCCCCAGCAAAAGCAGTGTCGGGAGAAATAACACCAACGCAGCGATGAATGTGCCGGGAACCATTCCGGCTTCATACGCGGCGCTGAGCACCGGTTTGGTAATCAGATCCGCGACCAGCAATGTGCCGCCTGAAATCGCCATCACGGTCATCAACGTTCCAAGCCCCGGACGTTTGTCGGCAATTCGTCCGCCCCAGGCATATCCAATCGCCAGCGACGCCAGCGTCACGGTAATCAACGCGCTCCACACGTGGAGCGTGGTTCCGAAAACGGGGGCCAACACACGTGAGCCCAGAATTTCAACGACCATCACCGAAGCGCCGCCAATGACGACCGCCGCGCGCAACATCAAAATGCCAATGCCGGACAACGCCGACATTGAGTCTTCGACAAGGGGTTCGTTTGCTTTGGCGGATTTCGCCTTTGCACCTGATTGCACTGGAATTATTCCTCCGAAATTTATGGATTCGACGAATGTGAGAAGTTCGTGCGGGACATCGAAGCAGCGTCAGCATAAGCCAAACCTCGCCGTTTTTCCATCAGCAGTTATGTTACTCTTTGCCGCGCTATGGCTGATCAAACAAACTTGCAACTGGACGTGCTGGCGATTGCCGCTCACCCCGACGACGTAGAATTATCAGCGGGAGGCACGCTGATCAAATTGGCCGGGATGGGGTATCGAACCGGAATTCTAGATATGACTCGCGGCGAAGCCGGAACCAGAGGCACACCGGAAATTCGACGCCAGGAAGCGGAGCGCGCGGCGGAAATTTTGGGCTTGGCCGTTCGCGAAAATCTGGAATTGCCAGACGCGCACATCTGGCTGAACGAAGAGTCGCGCGTCAAACTTGTTCGGGCTTTGAGAAAGCTGCGACCTCGGGTGATTTTCACTCAACACTGGGATGACCCTCACCCTGACCACGCGCACACCGCACAACTTGTTCGCGAAGCCATGCATATTGCCGGATTAACCAAGTACGACGCCGAATCTGGACAGCAACGCTGGCGGCCGAACTGCGTCGCGCATTTTCTGTTTCCCCGCACTGTCGCACCGACATTCATCGTGGACATCAGCACACAAAGCCAGCGCAAATGGGAAGCAATCAACGCCCATGCTTCCCAGTTTTTCAATCCTGTCAGTAATGAACCTCAATCCCGCGTCAGTACTCAGGCGTTTTTGCGAGAAATGGAAGCTCGCGACCGATACTTCGGCGCGTTGATCGGAGCCGAACACGGCGAAGCCTTTCTCGTCCGCGAAGCTCTGAACGTGAACGATCCCGTCGAATTGCTGACTCGGCCAATGAACCTGTACTCCTAAAAAAAGGTTAGGCAGATTTTTCAACCTGCCTAACCTTTGCTGTCAGAATTGGGCAGGTCGCGACCTGCCTTGCGAACTTAAAAGATCGTCACTTTCACGGACAGATACTTTTTCGGATTCTGCCGGAAGTCATAAATTAGCTTGGTGATTTCCGACGAAAGCGTGTTGACGTTGTTGTACAGCTTGTCGTCTTTCAGCAGCATTCCGGCGGTTCCTTCGCCTTTTTCCAGCCGCGTGGTCATCGCCTTCAGCATTGCAACCGTGTCACGAGCATCAGCATACAGTTGCTCATCTTTCAGCAATTTGCCCAGATTGCCTTCGCCGTTTTCGATTTTTGCCATTAGGCTATCCAGTCGAGCAGAAATCTTGTCGGCTTTGGCCACCAATTCATTGGCGCGGTTATACAATTCCGGGTCTTTAACAAATTTGCCCAGCGTGCCTTTGCCTTCGTTCAACTGAGTGTTGAGTGTTTCGGAAATGTTGCGCAATTGAGCGACCGTTTCAGAAACCTGTGTGTAAAGCTGCGGGTCTTTGATTAACCTGCTGGTCGTTCCGTCGCCATCTTTGATGTCCGCAATCAAGGTCTGCGCCTTCAAAATGGTGTCGTTCAGATTGACGTAAAACTGTTCGTCAGTCAGGAATTTGCCCGCGGTGCCTTTTCCTTTGCGCAAATCTCCGGTCATCATTTTGATGTCATCGGAAATCACATTGAGATTGCTGACTGCCGTTTGCGCCGCATTCAAAATGTCGCCCACGCTCTTTTGAGCCTGACTGTTGATTTTATCGCCATTGCTGATCGATTTGCCGCTGAGCGTTCCCGGCGTGATGTCAATGACGTTGTCGCCCAGAACGCCTGCGGTTTTCAGTGTCGCTACGGAATCGCTGCGAATGCGCTCAATCGCTGGCCGGCCATCCAGCGTGCCATCAATATCCATGACGATTTCGATGTTGCCCGATTCAACGGCGGCTTTGGCGTCTGCGGGAATGACCCGGCTGAAATTGATGTCTTTGACACTGCCGATTTTCTTGCCGGACAGACGAACTTCAGCGCCTTTGCGCAATCCATCCACGCTGGGCATTTCCGTGCGGACAGTGGTCGTTTTACCAAAGCCTGGTATTTTCAGATCGCCGCTGACGGCGAAAATCACTAACACCAAAATCGCCAGAGCCAATAAAACCAAAAGGCCAACTCGCAATTCGGACAATCGCGATGTTTTGTTCTGTGGCATAAATCCCCCAAATCTGAAACCCGGCGCTCTTCACCGGTATTGCGTCTACTTCTTCTTGAGAAACTTTTGAACGTAAGGATTCGACGACTGGCGCATCTGTTCGTTGCTGCCACTGGAAATAATGTCGCCGTCTTTCAGCATGATGAATTTTGTATTGATCAGGCAAAGCCTGTCGCCTTCATGCTCAAAATGTAGATTGCCGAAATCATCGCGCACCACATATTCACTGGAAAGGACTTCGATGTCTTCCAGCCGGTGCGTGACGTAAATCGAAGAAACTTCTTCCAAATCGCGCAGCTTCAATGCCAACTCGCAAATCGTCCGCGCCGTAATCGGGTCCAATCCGGCTGTCGGTTCGTCATAAAGAATGATCTTCGGATTGCCAACCAACGCGCGGGCGATTCCCACGCGACGTCGCATACCGCCAGAAAGTTCGTTGGGCATCTTGTCAATCGCGTCTTCCAGATCAACAAACCGAAGCATGCGTGTGACAACGGCTTCAATCTCGTTTTCATCCACGCGCTGTTCGCGCAATCGATAAGCAACGTTGTCATAAACCGACATGCTGTCGAACAAGGCGCCTTCCTGGAACACCATGCCGATTTTCCGGCGAACATCCATCATACTTTCTTCGTGATGATGCGTGATCTCTTCTCCGTCCACGAAGATTTGCCCGGAATCCGGTTTCAGCAAGCCCAGCACCAAGCGAAGCAAGGTGGATTTGCCAGTGCCCGATCCGCCCATCACGATCTTCGATTCACCGTAACGCACCCCGAAGCTGACACGGTCAAGAATGACGTTGTCGCCGAAAGCCAGCGACACTTCACGAAACTCAATTGCATACGGATTTGCAGCCATAAATCGTTTATCTGGGTTCCAGCAGCAAAGAAATAATGACTTTTGACAACAAGAAATCCACCACAATGACCAGAATGGAAGCATTGACAACGGATTCGGTCGTTGAGCGCCCGACGCCAACCGTGCCGCCGGTTGTGCTCAATCCCTTATAACAGCCAATCAACGCAATGATGAGCCCGAAGACTGTGGGCTTAATCAGCCCGCCGATAATCTCGTTGAAACTGACCGCTTCCATTGCAGCAGAAATGTAAACTGAAGACGCTTGGTGCAGCAACGTGATCGAAATCAGCAATCCGCCCATTGTGCCGACGAAGTCGCAAACCACAGTCAACGCCGGCGACATCAGCACCAATGCAATAACGCGAGGCGTGACCAGTTTTTTGATTGGATCAGTGCCCAGCGCGCGCATCGCATCTATCTGTTCGCTAACCAACATCGAGCCGAGTTCAGCGGCAATACCCGAACCGACTCGTCCGGCAAGCATCAAACTGGTCAGCACTGGCCCCAGTTCTCTGATCAAACTGGTGGCGACCAATTGCCCAGTCACATTTTGCACGCCAAATTTTTGCAGGGTGTTGGCCGAGTTTAAGGCCAGGACCATTCCAGTAAACGTTCCCGTCAGCAGAATGATGATCAAACTGCCGAAACCGAGAATGTCCATTTGCTGGATCATCTCGCGCCCATAACGCGGCGACTTAAGAAGGCCGCGTACAATGCGCCAAATGAGGAAAGTTAGTTCTTGTAACTGAAGAACAACGCGGGTGATTGGATTCATCAGAAGTGCCAGCCGGTTTTTTGATTCACGAATGCCCAGTAGTGAGCCGATTGCTCAAACGTCAGAATCTATGTTCAGTTCATCCATTAAATGCCAAGTATGCTTAATCGCAGACGCCTATCCGAAAGGCGGCTTATGATGCTGTTTTTGATTTCACAGGTCAAGCCAAGCTTTGTCAGAGCTTTTTTTGTCACGCTTTCTCTCTGGATGACAAGCCTTTGACACTGAGCGAGAGGGTTCTTGCCCTAAACCTGTGTCGGCATTGTCTGACAGAATTTCATGTTGGATTCTTCACAAAACAAGTACTTGTACGCATTTCACCTGATGGGCAAATACATAACATGTGCGATGTCGAATTTGGATTCGACGTCGCGCTAAACGCGCAGTTGCAAACGAAAGTTGGGCTTTCCCGACATCGTGAAGCAACAGACCACCTCGCGTCTCGTTGAACAGAGCGAGTTGAAGCAGAGCAGAAGTACCGGTTGCCCTACGCTGCTCTGCTCAAAAAATAAGGAGAAGGGTAAAATCATCAGCAGAAGTCAGTTTTCAACGACGCTGCTTTGTTATACCAGCACTTCATTCTTAAAACGAAACCGTAGCCAGAGCAGAAGTCAGGGCTTGCCCGACGCTCCTCAACGGCTACGGTCATTTTTTTTATTCGCTGAGAACAAAGCTACTTCACGGTTTCAGCTCGCCCCAGATAAATCCCATTAAACAGCAGCTTGAACGTTCCATGCGGCTGGCCGCGAAATGCGATTTCGGGGCCGTACATGAACAGACGACCTTTGCCTACGCTGGCGTCAATGACAGTGACTCCATCTTGCAAGTACTTCTGTCCCCAAGCCCAGCCGCTGCGCAGCGGAGCGCCATTATCGAACCACGCCACAGGCTTCACGCCTTTCAATCCGGCTTCGGGTTTCAAACGAAAGACCGGGCTGTTGTCGAAAAACACATCCACTCGATTCGGCATTCCGTAAGCCAGTGGGTTGGAATTATCCACTGCCACCTGGAGAATCGAGCCGGGAATGTAGTATTTGTCGCGGCCAAGCGCGCGTTCGTCGCCGTTGCTGGTTCGTTCCACCAGCGCGCTGGTCATCGGCAAACCCAGGTGATACCCCAAGTTCGTCGAACTGCCGATGGTCAGGATTGAACCGCCAGCCTCCAGAAAAGCTTTCAATTGCGGGATCGTTTTCGCCGCCGAGACATTGCCCAGCCATCCGCGGAATTCTTCAGGCAGTTCTGCGGCTTGAGGCGAGCGACCGAATTGCGGAGGTTCGTCGCTGCTAGTTGCCGCTCCACCGCCGCCACGAGTCGAAGCCGCCGGGATCGCTTGCGTGACAAAGATAATCACATCGAATTTGTCAGCCAGGTTTCCGGCGTCCAAAGTCTGCGGGTAAACGACCGTGAACGGAAAGTCGAACTGTTCCAGAATCCAGCGCGTCCAGCCAGAAGGCATCGAACCGCCGTAACGATCCCACAGCGCAATGCGCGGCTGGCGAAGCTTGAACATTTCACCGACGTTCGGCTTGGTCGTCATCGCGGCAAATCGCAATCCCAAATCCGCCGACAGTTTTTGCACTCGCGCGGCCGTCGTAGCCTTCGCCGGAATATAAATCGTGCCCGCCGGATGCGTGACGCCGCCAACAGTCAGGGGTTGTTTCAGCCAGTAAACTTCTTCGCCGTCTTTCAGTAGCCGGTTGGTGGCGATGAACGAATCGTTGGTTTCGTGGCTGAGCAGGTAACAAGCGATGTTACCTGCCACCGCAGCTTTGCTCGGCAGCGGTTTGGCAAAGCCGTTGACCTTTTCAAACGGCCCGTCGAATCCATCCAGAATGCGGTCGAACTGAACTCCCATTTGGTAGGCCAGCGTCCAGCCTGCGTTGTCGTAAGGCGGAATCGGCGGGCCGCCGGGAAACTGAAAATCGTTCGGATGGTCTTGCGGTTCAAACATATCCATCACGTGCGGACGAAAAGCTTGCGCAGTTTTCACAACGAAGGAGCCTGCCGGATACGACTTGCCATTGACCTGAAAATCCGCGCTCGCCTGATGAATCGTGACGCCGGTTTTGATCAGCGCGTTGACGAATTTGGTCGCTGTCAAAAAGTCCGGCTGAGACGACGGGATGATATAACCGCGCGGATCGCGCTTTTCCGGCGTGTGCATAGCGTTGAAAAACTTCGTCGGAGTTCCGCCACGTCCAAATCCGCCTCCTCCACCGCCGCGCCCTTGCCCAGCAGCAGGTTCGTTGTCGCCACCGGCGCCACGCTGTCCTAGACGTTCTTTGTCGGCAGCTTCCTGAGCTTCAGCAATTTCGTGCGGACTGATCGTCCAGGTGTCGCGGCTGCCGCGCTCAATCGAGTTTTTGCCCATTCGGTAAATGTTGAGCAGGAAATCTTCGCGGTGCTTGGAGGCAATATCCAGCACAGCCCAATTTGCCGTCAGCGAGTATTCGATGGATTGCCGGAAGTGCCATTTCTGCGGAGCAATTGGCGACGGCAAATCCGCGCGCGGCAGTTGATTCCGCAACACCAGTGGAATTTCCATCGGCGTCGGATTGCCAATGGTTTCGGTCAACAAGCCGATCATGTTGTGAAAGTAAACCGTCGTTCTCAGACCGCCGTTCCACCACGTCGAGTAACTGGAACCGGAGCGCATCGTTACGCCCGGTTTGCCTTCGACCAGAAAGCGCGTGTGCATTGAAGCCGCCACCAAATCAATTCCGATGGGAATCAGCGGATCGAAATTGAAGTTGAACGGATCACGAAACGGCGGCGCGAACATCACTGTTCCGGCTGGCCCGGTTTGGTGATGGTTGTAAACGATGTGCGGAAACCATTCGTGGAAAAATACTCGGTTGATGGCTTCGCTTTCCGGCTGAGCCGACATGTAAAAGTCGCGGTTGTTATCGTGGCCGATGTATTTCTGGTACAAGCGCGGAATGTTCATGTTTCGTTTGACTGGGTCTTGTTCGCGCATATACCAGTTCGAAACCAGTTCCATTCCATCGGGATTGACCAGACAGCCAAGCACAATCACGTCGTTCAGAAACCGTTTCATCTCGTCATCGTTGCGACTGTTCAGCATCCAGATGGTTTCGATCAGTTGCTGAGCGCCCAGTACTTCCGTCGCATGCAACCCGCCGTCAATCCAGACTACGGCTTTGCCTTCTTTGGCCAGCGCGCGCGCCTGGTCGTCGGTCAGCCCTTCGGCCTTCGCCAGCTTTCCGGCGATTTCCTTGTACCGGTCCAGCTTCTTGAAGTTTTCCGGCGAAGTGATGATCGCCGTGTACATCGTGCGGCCTTCGGCGGATTTGCCGATTTCGACCAGCTTCATGCGGTCGGATTCGGCGTCCAGTTTTTTGATGTAGGCTTCGTATTGGGTGTAATTGGCGAGTTGATAATCATCGCCGATGTTGAACCCAAAATGAGCTTTGGGACTGGTCAGGTTTTGAGCCGAAACGGCGACGACGGCAGCGGCGCAAAACAATAGCGCCATCAGCCAATGAGCAAACGGGTTCTTTCGCATGGGCAAACCTCTTGAGTTATTTGGTTGTCGAATTGTTGAGAAGAATTCGGCGCGACTATAAAGCCAGCCGGAAAAACGTGGCAAGGCTGAAGACGCAGGCAGGCCGTGAACGGTTACGAAGTTGGGAGATTGGGGACGGGAGGTGGGAGATAGGCCTTGGGAGTCAGGAGATGGGAAGACAAGCAAGCATCAACAATCTTCCCCAACTCCCAACTCCTATAATCTTCCCCAACTCCCAGCTCCCAACCCCCAACTCCTATTTCCTATTTGAAAGTCACAGTCACGGCATTTGCCAAGCGGCCATCAATCAGACAATTGATCGTCACTTCGCCTTTGCCTTTCAAACTGCGAGGCAGTTCGACGTTGATCTGGTCCA